>NZ_OZ061550.1 GCF_964065165.1 Levilactobacillus yonginensis
CTTAAATTTTTAATGACTAAAGCCTTGAGACGTTACTTTAACGCCCTAAGAAGCAATGAGAAGCACATCAAGAACGTGGAAAACTACCTGTACGGCACCATGCAAAATCTATTTGGTGTTTGGTGGAATAAACAAGCGGCTAGAGAATACGCGGCCAAACACCCCGAAGAAGAAAAGCCGGCCGACAACGACAACAGTGGGTTGTACTACTAGTCCTAAAAGGCTGCAAAATCCTTTCTAAACGGTTTTGAGACTTACTCACCTCCCTTTATGCTTAAGCTAGATTTAACTGGCTTAAACAGAAGAACAGGGGCTTTTAAATAAGTGTCAGAGCTAACTAGCTCAAAAGTTCAGCCTTTAGATCAATGCCAACCTCAAGTGGTCTGAGGCCAGGGTTTTATCCGTTGATCAGATACTCAAAAGGTAGTATAATGGTAGTAGTAAAAGAAAGGAGATGAGACAATCATGGCAGTTAAGGAAAAGAAACGGGTCCAAGTCAAGATTGATAAAGATTTGGCCGATGATACCGAAGCAGTTTTAAGCGAATTGGGCTTAAATCCAACCACGGCCATTAACATGTTTTACAAGCGGATTGTTGCTAATGGTGCTTTACCTTTTAATGTGTCTTTAAGCGAAGAAGAAAGAGCTAATTTACGCTTTTTAAAGGCGACCGAAGGGACACCAGTCACCGAGTTCAAAGACGCTAAAGAGGTCGCTGATTGGCTCAACGATCCAGATGAGGACTAATGACTTAGTCAGCCTATACGTTAGTTTTGTAGAAACTAACGGTGGCAAGTCTCGACCAGTTTTAATTCGTCGGGTATCAGAACAGAAGGTCGAGGCTTTTAAAATTACTAGTCAGTATGAAAAGAAGTCGGCTTATATCAAGCAACAATATTATCCGATTCAAGATTGGCAATCCGCTGGGTTGAAGAAACCTTCCTGGGTCGATCTTGGTAATATTTATCGCTTTCCCAAAGCCGGTTTAAACTTTAAAGAAATCGGTCATTTAAGTAAGCTAGATCAAAATAAAATTTCAGATTTTACGCTTGACCTAAAATCAAAAAGAAGAGGTAAGGGTCAAAAGATAATTCAACAGCGATCAAGTAAAAGGAAGCACAAAGAAAGTAAAGCAGAGCTTACACAAAGAATTCAAAAACAGTTAAAAGACTTTGCTAAACACAATCCAGAAATTAAGCCAAAAAACAATCCTGAAAATAAAAACGATCGGCCTAGTTATTAGGTTGATCGTTTTTTAATTTATCCGGTTTATGGGCGTTGACATAGTCAGCGAATGTTTTTAAAAGTTCTTCGGTTTGTTCGACCGAGAGGTTATTAGCTTGAAAGTACTTTTCTAATAAAGCCCCTTTTTGAATTAATCGGCGAGAACGGGCTTTGCGGGCTTGCCGATTTTCATAGTATTTAGATTGCCGTAATTTAAAATCTTCCCGCTCAATTTTTTGTTTTAAACGCGCTTGCTGCTCGACTAGTTTTTCATATTGATTAGACATGGAATTTCCCCATCTCGTATGGCTAATGATCTACGGACTTTACCTTTAAAAATTCAGAAAATTGCTTGGCTAAAAGCTTAATCTGATCGTTAGACAAATTAGCATAATCTAAATTGGCTTGACTGATGATTTGTTTACCTAGCCGTTGTTCAATCTTATTTTTTTCGTCCTTAATTTTTTGATTAAGGGCTTTTAATTTAGCTTCTTGTTTTTCTAAGTTACTTTGAGACATAACGATCCCTCCAATCATATTAGAAATAATCACCGAAACTATATCATGTAGGCAACGTTAAGTCAAAGGATAAAATTTGAAATAGCGAAGCGGAAGGCATACACTAAATTAAAGTTAAGAGAATCAGAAGACCGAGTGAAACGAGGTCAATGCGCACTTACACATAGAATAAATTCTATGTTGTGCTAACCCCCAAAATCCTGTATTAGAAGTCGCCGATGGCGACAACAAAGTCAAGCCCATATAATCAAAGTAAAGAGGTGACTAACATGGCAATATTTCATATTAGTTTTAGTAATATTAGTGCTGGAAAAGGACGCAGTGCGATTGCCAGTTCGGCTTATCGAAGTGGTGAAAAATTATTTGATGATAAAGAAGGTCGCCGATATTTCTATGCCCGATCGGTAATTCCAGAAAGCTTTATTTTAACCCCCAAAAATGCACCAGAATGGGCCAGTGATCGAGAAAAATTATGGAATGAAGTTGAAAAGAACGATCGTAAATCAAACTCACGGTATGCAAAAGAATTTAACGTAGCTTTACCGGTAGAATTAAGTGAATCCGAACAGAAAGAATTACTGACAAAATATGTGCAAGAAAATTTTGTCGATCAAGGTATGGTAGCTGACGTAGCAATTCATCGCGATCACCCAGACAATCCGCATGCACATGTGATGTTAACCAATCGCCCATTTAACCCCGATGGTAGTTGGGGATTAAAAGCAAAGACGCAGTACATTAAAGATGAAAATGGCAAGCAACTTTTAACCAAAAGCGGGTTTCCAAAACAAAGAAAAATTTGGTTGGTTGATTGGGATAAAAAGGAAAAAATTAATGAGTGGCGGCATAATTGGGCAACAAGTGTTAATCAGTCTTTAGCACAAAAAAATATTCCGGATCGGATTAGTGAAAAATCATTTGTCGATCAAGGGATTCAAGAGACACCTACCCAACACGAAGGCATTAACAGCCAAAGAAAAAATCGAAAAGCATTTAATCAACAAGTTAGAGCGCAAAGAAATGCTCAAGCTAAATATCATAATCTTGACGAAAAGATAAGAAATCATGAACATTTTGACGCGTTAACTGACGAGCTATCGTTCTCTGAAAAACACACAATTAGTCATCTAAGTCAGCAATTGAAAGCCTATGTCGATTTAGAACATTTAGATGATAAACAGCGCATGATGTTTAATTGGAAAAACAGCTTATTAATCAAACATGCCATTGGTGAAGATGTAACTAAACAACTGCTGACTATTGACCAGCAAACGACATCACTAGCACAAGCTAACCAGTTGTTAAATAAAGTGGTGGAACGAGCAACGAAAAAGCTTTATCCGGAACTTAATTTTGAACAGACAACCGCAGCTGAACGACGGGAACTGATTAAAGAAACTAATAGTGAACAAACGATTTTCAAAGGCAGTGAATTAAACGAACGTTTAATGAATATTCGAAACGACTTATTAACCCAGCAATTATTGACGTTTACCAAGCGGCCATATACCAGCTGGCAGTTAGTTAATCAGCAGGCCCAAACAATTGAGAAACAATTAACCACGGTACTAGTCAAACATGGTCACCAGTTAGACGATTTGAAGCATACTGATCGGGGCATACTAGCCGCTTATCAACCAAGCGAACTCGAATTCATTTCTAAAGCGGTCAAAGATTTACGGGTCATTCGGGAAGTTAAAGCCGTGGTGCAAACCCAATACAACAGCATTCTAACGACTGCTTTTCCGGACAGTGACCTGGATAAGCTAGAGACGATTGATAAGGAGCAAATCTATACCGCCGTGGTTTACTATGATCCAGAATTAAAGCCATTAAGCGCAAATGATCTTAGTCAATTACAACAGCAGCCGCCCGTCGTCTTTACTAGTCAGCAACACCAAGCCGGTTTGAATTACCTGTCAGGAAAAATTGAATTAAAAGATATTCAGGATCATCGACTGCAACGGGTCTTAAAACACGATGGCACCCGGCAACTGTTTATCGGCGAATGTGGCCAAGATCCTAAGCTTAATCAAAAACAAATTGAAATGGTACAAACCCGTTTGAAACAACAGGCAACGCGGTTTGATCAATATAAGCAAGCTCAAGTTAAAGACTATCAGGCTATTAATTACCACCCAACCAGCCCGAAAAATTACCTGATGAATATTTTGGACGAAGCCTTAATGACCATTTTATATGCGAAAAATACGGACTATCTAAGAAAGCAACAACTACGTGGGCTAAAGGAGACCGAGTGGGAAATGACGAAAAAGCAGCGGCAACACCAAACCCGTAATCGGCATGAAGATGGGGGTATGCACTTGTAATTTAAATGTAAAATAAAAAAGCTATCAGCCCGAGCGCTTAATCAGTCATATCAAAGCTTGCAACAACAAGTTCAGCAAGCAAGGAACCCACAACAAAAATCAGAACTAAAAAATAAACTAAATGATATACACCATGAAATCAGTAATCGAACACAAAAACAGCTGCAAGCATTTACTGAAGAAAATTCATCAATCAAACAACCCAAATCCGAATTTGATCAAAGATTAAAGCGTTAGCCAGTTTTTAAAGGTCATGCTATAATATAAACAGAAAAAGGAAGTCCCGCCGAAAACAGGACTTCCCGTGCAAGCCGCTTCAAAGGCGGTGGCAAGTTGTTCAAACGATAATTTTGTCGTCCTGCAACCTACCAAAGTTGAGCAGGGCGGCTTTTTTATTTGTTCCTTTTGTCGATATAGCTGAGTAGCGCGATTAAAAACGTGCCAAACAGCAACATCAACGAGAGTGTCTGGAAGACGCTCATTGACTGTGAAACCTTACTGAAGATTATTCCATGTTCCCATGGGCCTCACCTCACAAGGGAAAAGACAGCCACCGCCCTTAAAACTTCTTGCTCAATCCATTATACAGGGAAATTAAAAATCAACCAAGAGCAATAAAACCGCTCTTGACAGCAAAGGAAAGCTACAACACTAGCAAGGTCAGCAAGCAAGGCTAATAATACTGCTGCAATGGGAAATAACAAGCGTCCAGTAGGGCGGTCCAAGAGCGGGCGCAAACCCTACCAGACAGTACGATTATAAAAGTAAAGAAGGTCATAAAATCAGCTACTAGAGGGAAAACTGTGGTAAAAGACAAATAAGATGGTGAAATGATGACTATAAAGTCAAGTCAGATAAATAGGTAGATGAGCATATAAATTGCTTTTGACGCTTTACTTACTTATAATAAGTTCAATAACAAATGACTAGTAAAAGGCGGGTAAAACAATGGATAAATTTAAAAATATTATTATTGGATTTGGTAAGGCGGGTAAGACATTAGCTAAGTACTTGGCGCAGCATGATGAGACCGTGCTTCTGATCGAACGGTCAAAACAAATGTATGGAGGGACCTGCATCAATGTTGGCTGCCTACCATCTAAAAATTTAATTTTAAATGGTCAACGTGGCTTAGACTTTACTACGGCAGTTAATAAGCGTGGTGAGATGACTAGACAGTTGCGAGACAAAAACTATCACATGGTGGCTGATGAGCCACTAGCAACAATTTGGGATGGGTCAGCACGTTTTATCGACAATTATGTTTTGGCAGTCGTAATGAGTGATGGAACAACTAAGAAGGTGAGAGGTGAACGCATCTTCATTAATACTGGAGCGGTTCCAAATTGGCCATCAATCCCAGGGTTAGAATTCGGTCAGCGGATTTTTACGTCTAAAGAAGCTATGGAATTGGAGAAACAACCGAAACGACTAGCAATTATTGGTGGCGGTTATATTGGCCTTGAATTTGCTGGAATGTTTAATTCCTTTGGTACGCATGTAACGATTTTCGACCAACATACCAGATTGTTAGAGCGCGAAGATCCTGATATTGCGACCGAGGTCGTAGCAGATCTGACTGACGCAGGGATCGAGATTAAACCGGAGACTCAACTAACTCAAGTAAAAGATAATGGTGAGAAGGTTACATTATATTATCAACAAGGTGATCAAAGTAACACTGCGGAATTTGATGCGGTATTAGTTGCAGTCGGTCGGCGGCCTAATATAAGTAGTTTAGGACTAGAAAATACTGATATTGCTTTAACCAATCGCGGTGCTATTCAGGTCGATGATCATTTAAGAACTACAGTACAAAACATTTGGGCTTTAGGTGACGTTAATGGCGGTCCTATGTTCACTTATGTCTCATTGGATGATTTTCGTATTATTGTAGATCAATTGTTTGATAAGGGGGATCGCTCAACGGCCGATCGAATGGTGATACCGACTGCTTCGTTCCTAAATCCACCACTGGCTAACGTCGGCTTAAATGAACGTCAAGCTAAGAGTGCAGGTTATGATTTACAAACCTTCAAGCTATCAGTCAAGGCGATTCCAAAGGCCCGTGTCTTGGAGGATCAACGCGGGCTTTATAAGGTAATCGTTGATCAAAAAACACACCTTATTTTAGGGGCAACATTGTATGCCGCTGAGGCTCATGAAACCATCAATCTAATTGCATTGGCAATGAAGGCCAAATTACCTTACGAAAGATTACGCGACATGATCTATACTCATCCAACAATGTCTGAAGCCTTGAATGATCTTTTTAAGACCCCGGTTGTGAAAAGCCAACGCCCTAGAAACACAAAGCCGACTAGTTAATCGAGGAAACAATCAAGAAATCACCGTTAAAATTATTACGCAATGTGATTAACAATGCCCTTAATCTAAAGGACCGGGTTTACCAGATCTTTGAGCATTGTGATCTACCTTTACACAATAACCACGATGAGCAACAGATCAACTCTACCACGCTGGTGCGAAAGAATAAGTCTGTTCACAAAACCAACGGCAGGCGCAAAGGCTAATACGATCTGGTTTGGTATTGTACAAATGGAAAAATTAAATAAACTGGACGTCTTTAAGTATTTTTAACCATTACTAACGGTTTACACGCAACGTAACACGCCAGATATTGAGGCTTATTTACCGGGGGCTCCAGAAATTCAGGCCACGTGTCGTGCTTAATAGAGAAACCAAAGCGGGCGACTAACGCAGAAAACTGCGTTGGTCGCCCGCTATTTTTGTTTGAACCCAGGGATCTGAGATACCATCAATGGTTAAGATTTAACCCGGTTCGTTGTGGAGTGCTTACGATCATTCAATCATGATCAAATAGTAAATCTACTTATAACTACTAAACCTAAGCTTAGCAATAATGTCACTAGTCCAATTAACATCATACCCATTGATGATCCATCACCTGTTTGAGGTAATCTACTTGTTTTATCGTACATTTTACCTTGAGTGAAATCCTTTGGTGTTACCTTATTCCCATTATTAGGAACTTGAGGTTCCTTAGGCGTTGTCGGGTTATTAGGAACCTGGGGCTTCTTAGGCGTTGTCGGATTATGGGTATTAGTAATATTGTAACCATCAACAGTACTGGTTTACCCCGCAACTGCATCTTCCGTAACTGTGTAGGTAATCTTCTGACCATTAGCATAAGCAGCTAAGTTGTCGAAACTGTACTGCCAGTTATCACTGGCACTAACTTTCTTGCTTGCAACTTGTTGACCATTGGCCAATAAGTTTACCGTGATTGAACTTGGACGGATTCCATCTTGATTGTTGTTATCCCTCCAAGTCTTCGTCCCTGAAACTGAGGTTTTCTCAATCTTATCGATAATTTTAATAACGGCCCCTTTTGAATCAAAATTTGTAGAAGTTACGATTACCGTATCTGCTAATTGATATCCCTTAGGTGCACTGACCTCTTTCAATTGGTAACTATCACGTAACAACCCATAGATAGTGCAAGGTGGTCGTGGCTTATCGATTGCGGATGCGTTACCAGGTGGCAAAGACCGATTTAAAATCGTTAGTCAATCAGATTTTGACTGGACGATCGATACAGATAAGTACACCTATCCAAACCATGAAGGTATTGATTTCTATCATCATTACAAAGAAGATATTGCACTGTTTGCCGAAATGGGTTTCAAGTGTTACCGTTTCTCAATTGCATGGTCACGAATTTTTCCAAATGGTGATGAAACGCAACCTAACGAAGCCGGATTAAAGTTTTATGATGATGTGATTGACGAATGCTTGGCCAATAATATTGAATCAGTGATTACAATCTCACATTATGAATTGCCATTGAACTTGGCCAAACGGTATGGTGGCTGGAAGAACCGGTATTTGATTGAATTCTACGAAACTTTCGCGCGGACCATCTTAACGCGTTATGCTTCAAAGGTTAAGTACTGGATGACCTTCAACGAAATCAACAGTGCGGCACATTTTCCGGTGATGGGCCAAGGATTAGTGCCATCGACGGGTGCTAATGTCAAAAAGAAGCTTGCCACAAACTTATGTCGAAGATGAGGATGAAGCCCAAACTTTGATTGTGACGTTGCGAGATGCCACATTAGGCGTGACACTCGAATTAGCCTACACGATTTATCGGGATCGGCCAGTTATCACGCGTAGCGCCCGGTTGATTAATCACAGTGAGCAAGCTGTCGACTTAGAAAAAGTGGCTTCGATGCAGATGGACCTGCCAACCCAACCATTAGATGCCATTTCGTTACCTGGAAGCTATGCGCGTGAGCGCCAGCTTAGTCGTGAACGGCTCCATCGAGGTGTAACTCAGTTTGAAAGTCGCCGGGGTGCTAGTTCTCATCATATGAATCCTTTTGTGGCGCTAGCTGATCCGAATACTAATGAATTTCAAGGCAATGTCCTTGGTGCATTGCTAATTTATTCAGGTAACCACCAGGTTAGTTTAGAACGGGACCCAATTGGTCAGACGCGCTTGACTATGGGAATCAATGAATATAACTTCGACTGGCGATTGGCGGCCGGTGATAGTTTCCAAACGCCCGAGGTTGCAATGGTATACTCGACGACGGGGCTTAATGGTATGTCGCAAACCTACCATGATTTATTGCGTGATCGCGTGGCGCGCAGTCGTTACAAGCACGATCTCCGGCCGATCTTGATCAACAATTGGGAAGCTACTTACTTTGACTTTGATGCGGACAAGATTCAATCAATCTTGGATGCTGCAGCACCATTGGGTATCGAAATGTTTGTGCTGGATGACGGTTGGTTCGGTCATCGAAATGATGATAATAGTTCGCTAGGTGACTGGTTTGTTAATCGGAACAAGTTACCAGAGGGCTTAGCGGATATTAGTAAACGGACCCATGATAAAGGGATGCGGTTCGGACTTTGGTTCGAGCCAGAAAATATTTCAGCCGATTCCGAACTTTATCGGGCCCATCCTGACTGGGTGTTAGGCGTACCAGATCGTGGCCGAACGTTATCGCGGAACGAATACGTGCTTGATTTCAGCCAACCGGATGTTGTCGACAATATTTTTGAACAAATGACCGCAGTTCTTGATAAGGTGCCCATTGATTATATCAAGTGGGATATGAACCGCAATTTAACGGAAGTCTATTCGCCACATAGCGGTTCAGCTCATGAAGGTGAGACTAGCCACCGCTTTATCTTAGGTGTATATGACTTGATGGAGCGTTTAACGAAACGCTATCCACAGATTTTATTTGAAGGCTGCTCTGGCGGTGGTGGCCGCTTCGATGCTGGTTTAATGTATTATATGCCACAGAGTTGGCCATCTGATAATAATGACCCGATTGAACGGCTCAAAATTCAATATGGGACTTCACTCGTTTATCCAATTTCTGCAATTACCGCCCATGTTGGGACGAGCCCGGATGAATTGTTAGGACGGTCGACGTCGATGAAGATGCGTGGTGCTGTGGCAATGAGTGGTACCTTGGACTATGAACTGGACGCGGCCCAACTAAGTGATGCGGACAAGCAGACCGTTATAAGACAGGTTGCCTTCTATAAGCAGCACCGTGAGTTAGTTCAATACGGGACCTTTTATCGATTAGAGAGCCCGTTTGAATCTAATACGGTGGCGTGGATGTTTGTTAGTCCGGATCAGAAAGAAGCTTTGCTGTTCACCTTCGTTATTTTAGGTGCAGTTCAACCAGAACCGCATATTACGAAGTTAGCGGGATTAGACCCTCAGCAGACCTACGTTGAGACCGACACAAACAAAATGTACGGTGGCGATGAATTGATGCAACTAGGACTCTACACGACTCCCGTTCAAACTAGTGACTTTACGGCGCAGGTACATTACTTCAAGGCTAAGGACTAAGCTCAGCCATTAAACATATTAAAACTTAATCATCGTTAATCTAAAAGAACGCTCTGGCAAATAACCTGCCGGAGCGTTCTTTTAAAATCAAATTAATTTTTAGAAATGAATGTTAAAGCTGAAGTCAATGTCTTGATCAGCGGGGATATGATATGGGGCTTCTACGTCCGTTCCCCAACTATCAATGCCACCGACCCCACGAACGGCACCGTAGATTGATAAGACCGTTCGCCGTGCTAATGGTAATTCTTCCATGTGTGTCGCGTTTTCTAGTTCAGCAGCGGTATAGGGAAGGCAGCTGAAGGCGAATGGTGCATCGGCTTGGCTAAATGTCAAACTGAATGGTGTGTTGTCGTGGTCAGCGTTATTTTGTGTTGTTGATCGCGTTACTGTCACTTGTTCAGTTTGCATGTGCATGCCGCATTCTTGTGGGACCAAGTATGGTGTGACTGGCAGAATGTCAACGTGGAATTGTCCGTGTGTTGCGCCAGCCAGCCGGTCAGGATAAGTCTCACCGGACAAACCGGTATAGTCGAAGCCGGTCGCGGTAGTTGGCATGATAAACCGCAGACCAAATGCGGGTAGCTCTGGCAAATCAGACTGACCGCTATAATGGGTGGCGATATTGATCTGACCGTCTGCTGTCACCGTATAAGTCACTGTGACGATGGTACTAGGAACGGTCGTGGTAACGAAGTGGTAAGCCAGAGAGACTTTCGTGGCGATTTCGTGGTCCGTGTATTTGTTATTGAGTGGCGCGATTGGTAACGGTGTGACTGGTTGGTCGTCAACCGTCAATTCGATATCTTGACAAGTTGAGAACTTATCGGCCGCATACCACTGTGCGGATTTGACTGAAAAGCCGCTACCGTGATCATTATCGGTTGTCGCCCGCCAAAAGATGGGCGTGGGTGTACGATAGAGCCACTCTTTATCATTGACGACGAGTGATTCAAGTCCGCCACGTTCGTAGCTAAAGAGGTAGTGGAAATTAGCCCCCTGTAGTCCTAAACTCCCGTCGCCGTAAATAACGTGTAGTTGATTATTTGTGTAAGCCATAATAATATTTCACCTCTTGCATTGCTGGTTTTGGTGTCCGGTCGGCAAACATTAAGCCGTCACCGGAGAATTCATAATCGGAGTGGCGTTCGTCGAAATCACCGCCATACCGGAGCACGTCTTGGTCGGTGATTGGGTCATGAACGAAGAGTGCTTGATCAATAAAGTCCCAAATAAAGCCACCTTGATACATTGGATACTTGTCGATCAAATCATTATATGATTGCATACCGCCCAGAGAATTCCCCATGTCATGCATATATTCACAATCTAGGAAAGGTTTGGTTGGGTTATCTTCCAAGTAAGCTACAATATTTTGGGGCTTTTCGTACATCCGACTTTCAACATCAGAAATGCGATCTTTTAATTCTGGTGTGTAGACAACGCCTTCGTAGTGGACGAGTCGTGAATCATCGTGTTCTTTATAAAAAGCCTGCATCGCCGCGATATCTTCGCCAGCATACGATTCATTGCCAAGTGACCAAAAAATGATCGATGGGTGGTTTTTAAACCATTCGTAGTTTGAACGGGCCCGGTCGATCACCGCTGCTAACCAGTGTGGATTATCGCCAGGAACATTGTAAGAAGGCTCGATAGCCCCCATCTTTTGCCATGACCCGTGCGATTCGAGGTTGTTTTCGGCCATTAGGTAGATACCGGCCTCGTCACATAATTGATACCAAGGTAATTGATCAGGATAATGGCAGGTCCGATCGGCATTGATATTGTTAGCTAACATGGTTTGGATATCAGCGCGCATATCAGCCATACTGATAACGCGACCGGTGTGGGCGTTCCATTCGTGCCGGTTAACCCCGTTGATCACCAACCGTTTATTGTTGACGTAAATGACTTTGTCATCGCGCAGCTCGACCGTCCGGAACCCAAACTGATATGGGACGACTTCCAAGAGTTGGTGATCAGCATCGTAAACTTCAATTGTCAATTGATAGAGATACGGCGTTTGTGGTGACCACAAGTGCAGTTGGTCGAATAACATAGTATCAAAGGTTACACTGCCACTACCGGTTTGCGTTTGACTCGTCAGTACTCGCCCGTCATGGTCTTTAACGGTCAGCGCTAAAGTGGCTGGTTCGCCGGTTACTTTAGTAGTGATGTTGAGCTCACCACTTTTGAGATTGGCATTTGGAACTGGTCGGATGTCCAAATCAGTAATATGGCTAGCAGGCTCCGCCAGTATATTGACGTCACGGAAAATACCAGAGAAACGGAACATATCTTGGTCTTCAATAAAGGCAGCAGTACTGCGCTTGTAGACCCGAACCGCTAAAACGTTACCTTGGTCCTGAATATACGGCGTCAAATCAAATTCTGAAGGGGTGAAACTATCTTCAGCGTAGCCAATAAAATGGCCATTTAACCAGACGTACAGGGCTTCTTCTGCCCCTTGGAACTGAATGATAATACGTTGCCCTTTAAAAGCATCGTCGAGATCGAAGGTTTTGAGGTACGAGCCGACGGTGTTGTCCGCAGCGTCGCTGAATAGGCCTGGTGTTAATTGATCTTGATTGAGGGTATACGGTGGGCGACGGTAAATTTTACCTTCCCATGGGTATAGCGTGTTAATGTATTGAATTTGACCATAGCCGGCTAGTTCAATATGACCGGGAACTTGAATCGTATCAAAGTCGGTTGCATCGAAATCGGGTTGATAAAAATCAACTGGGCGTTCAGCCGGTGTCTTGGCGAAGTTAAAACGCCAAGCGCCATTGAGACTCTTGATGAAGCGACTACCCGTTTTGAATTCTGCTGTGTCGTGATAATAATGGTGATCACTATGTGCAGGTAATTGGTTGACCCGGAAGACTTCTGGGTCATCTAACCATTGAAGATTAGCTTGCATGAGGAAGCTCCTTTCAAAGTTACATAAATAAAAAACGCTTACAATTATCATAAAACAAAATATTAAATTTATATATGTCATTTTAGTTAAATTTTAACTAAATGACAACGACTACTGGCAACGACAACGGGCGATAAGAAGAATTTGAATCGATAACGTGATAAATTTGTAAAGCGTTACCAAATCTTGTTCTAAAGGTCTTGTGGGGTGTTGACAACAATCAAAAAAATCATTATAGTCAAACCTAATAAAATTTTAGTAAAACTATTTACGGAGGGATTTTTCATGAATACTAGCGACTTAAAACAGGAGTTTACCAAAGCCTTTGATACCAAGCCAGAACGGGTCTTTTTCTCACCTGGTCGAATCAACTTGATCGGTGAACATACTGATTATAACGGGGGCCATGTTTTCCCATGTGCGATTACAATCGGGACATATGGTGTTTATGCACCCCGGACAGATACGACAGTGCGGATGTACTCAGCTAATATTCCAGATGCTGGGATCGTCACGTTTGATGTCAACGACCTTTCATATGACAAAGCCGCTGGTTGGACAAATTATCCTAAGGGAATGATGGACGAAATCGCGAAGACCGGCGTTAAATTCGATCATGGTTTTGATTTCTACGTCCATGGCAACATGCCTGATGGTGCTGGATTATCATCATCTGCGTCAATTGAGTTATTAACTGGAATCATGTTAAACACCGGTTTTAATCTCGGTATTAGCCAATTAGATCTTGTTAAAATTGGTCAAAAGTGCGAAAACAACTATGTTGGTGTTAACTCCGGGATCATGGATCAATTTGCTGTTGGAATGGGTAAAAAGGACCAAGCAATTTTACTTGATACCAACACCATGGACTATTCTTATGCACCCGTAAAGTTAGGTAACAACGTAATCGTTATCATGAATACGAACAAACGGCGCGAATTGGCGGATTCAAAATATAATGAACGCCGCTCCGAATGTGAAGAAGCATTACGCCGATTACAAACTAAGTTAGACATCAAATCACTTGGCGATTTAACTAACGACCAGTTTGACGAAGCGGCCTACTTAATCAATGATGAAACCTTAATCAAACGTGCCCGGCATGCCGTTTTCGAAAATCAACGGGCCATTCGCGCAACTAAGGCCTTGGCTGACGATGATTTAACGACCTTTGGTGAATTAGTGACGGCTTCCCACGTTTCACTACACTTTGACTATGAAGTGACTGGGAAAGAATTGGATACGTTGGCCGAAACAGCTTGGAAACAACCAGGCGTGCTTGGTGCGCGGATGACTGGTGCTGGCTTTGGTGGCTGTGGTATTGCCATCGTTGATAAGGACCAAGTTGATGCCTTTAAGGAAAACGTCGGTAAAGTTTATCGCGACACGATTGGTTACGACGCTGATTTCTACATTGCTGAAATCGCAGACGGCCCTAAGGAACTTTAATAAAAGAATTGATTTAAAATACAAATTAGCAGTAAGCATTGAGAAATATTGAGGAGGAATTAGAATGGCAGTTTTAGTTTTAGGTGGTGCCGGCTACATTGGTTCACACGCAGTTGATCGGTTGGTTGCAAAGGGGTATGACGTGGCGGTTGTTGATAACTTGGTCACGGGGCACCGGGCAGCAGTCAATGAAAACGCGCGTTTTTATGAAGGTGATGTCCGGGATACGGCGTTCATGAATACCGTGTTTGACCAAGAAAACGTTGAAGGTGTCATTCATTTTGCAGCTTTCTCAGTTGTTCCTGAATCGATGAAGGATCCGCTCAAGTACTTTGATAACAACACGGCAGGGATGGTTAAGTTGCTCGAAGTGATGGCTAAGCACGATGTGAAGAAAATCGTCTTCTCATCGACCGCAGCAACTTATGGTGAACCTAAGCAGGTGCCAATCAAGGAATCGGACCCACAAGTGCCAACTAACCCATACGGCGAAAGTAAATTAGCGATGGAAAAGATCATGCACTGGTCAGATGTGGCTTACGGGATTAAGTTCGTGGCCTTACGTTACTTTAACGTGGCGGGGGCTAAGCCTGACGGCAGCATCGGCGAAGATCACGCACCAGAAACGCATCTCGTCCCAATTATTTTACAAGTAGCTGCTGGTGAACGGGATCAATTACAAATCTTCGGTGACGACTATCCAACTCCAGACGGAACCAATGTTCGGGACTATGTTCACGTTGTCGATTTAGCTGATGCACATATCTTAGCCTTGGAATACCTAAAGCAGGGGCACGATAGCGATGCGTTTAACTTGGGTTCTTCAACGGGCTTCTCCAACAAACAAATGTTGGACGCTGCTCGTGAAGTCACTGGTAAGCCAATTTCAGCAGTCATGGCACCACGCCGCGCTGGTGATCCAAGCACATTGGTTGCAGCTAGCGACAAGGCACGTACCGTTTTAGGTTGGACACCTAAGTATGATGATGTGAAAGAAATTATCAAGACGGCTTGGACTTGGAAAGAAAGTCATCCGGCCGGCTATGATGATCGGGGAGGCCAAGCATAATGACGAGTTTGGATCAATTTGTCACGGCGGTGATCGCGTCGCCTTCGCAATATACTGAATTAGATCGAATCTATGTGCATAACCGGGTTCTTGGTTTGGTCGGTGAGGGTGATCCGATTGCGGCAAGCGATGACCAATCAACAAGTTTAACCGATGCCTTGGTTAAAACGGCGATTCAAAATGGCAAGATAGAAGCGACTCAATCGGATGAAGATATCTTAGCGGATCAATTGATGGATCTTGTGACCCCGTTACCATCCGTATTAAACCAACGTTTTTGGGATAAGTATCAGGTTAGTCCGCAAACGGCAACCGACTATTTCTTTAACTTAAGCAAAGCTAATGATTATATCAAGACGCGGGCCATTGCGAAAAACGTGGTCTTTCCAGCAAAAACGCCATTTGGTGACTTAGAGATTACCATCAACTTATCAAAGCCTGAAAAGGATCCTAAAGCGATTGCGGCAGCGCGTAACCAACGGCAAGATGGCTATCCACTTTGCCAACTATGTATGCAGAATGAAGGCTATCTAGGCCGGCTCGGTTACCCAGCACGGAGCAATCACCGAATTATTCGGTTAACACTTGGCGGCAATACTTGGGGTTTCCAATATTCTCCATATGCTTACTTTAATGAACACTCGATTTTCTTGGATCAAGAGCACCGGCCAATGGTCATTAACCGGCAAACTTTTACCAACTTACTTGAAATTGTTCAGCAATTTCCACATTACTTTGTGGGCAGTAATGCGGACTTGCCAATTGTTGGTGGTTCAATGCTGTCACACGAGCATTACCAAGGTGGTCGGCACGAATTTCCAATGATGAAAGCGCCAATTGCACGCACGATTGACTTAGGTATCGCGGGTGTTAAGACTGGGATTGTTAAATGGCCAATGTCGACGATTCGGCTGACGAGTCAGGACTTGGTTGCATTAACGGATGCCGCTGTGAAGATTCATGAGACGTGGAAGAATTATTCGGACGAGAGTGTGGATGTTCGTGCTTATACGGATGGCACACGTCATCACACAACGACACCGATTGCGCGCAAAGTTGGTGATGACTACGTATTAGATATCGTTTTGCGTGATAATCAGACATCTGCTGAATTTCCAGATGGCATCTTTCATCCACATCAGGATGTTCAACATATCAAAAAGGAAAATATTGGCTTGATTGAAGTGATGGGCCGGGCCATTTTACCAGCCCGGTTGAAGACCGAATTAGCTGAAGTCGGCAAATACTTGTTGGATCAGCCTAATCAAATGGTCGCGATGCATCAAGCATGGGCTGATCAATTGAAGGCCACTAATACCATCACCGCTGACAATGTGACGACTGTCATTGATACGGCGGTCGGCAACGTCTTTGCCCGGGTTCTGGCCGATGCTGGGGTCTTTAAGTGGGATGACGCTGGTGAGGCAGCCTTTGATCGTTTTGTCGCAGCAATGCACGATTAAGTTGTTAATCAAATGAAGACGTGGGGCAACGGGGTGTTGTAGACGCGATTTACCGATGAGTCATGATTGGTGAATAGTGTCACGCCCAGTTGCCCCACGTTTGTTATTCAGTGCTAATTAAGAGAAAAGAGGAATGACGATGGCCGTAACGTTAAAAGATATTGCGCAACGAGCAGATGTCTCATTGGCGACGGTATCGCGGGTCTTAAATTATGACAAGACACTATCAGTGAGCGAGCAGACACGCAAGCGCGTGTTTACGATTGCTGGCGAGCTGCGGTACAGTAAGCGTAAACGTCAGCATATAAAGGCGCTAATGCGGAAAAATATCGCTGTGATTCAGTGGTACTCTAAGATTCAAGAACATGATGACTTATATTATTTAGCGATTCGTAAAGGAATTGAGCATCAAGCTCAAGTGTGTGGTTTTACGACGACTAGTATCTTCCAGAATAATTTAGATCAGGTTGGCGATGATATTGACGCAATCGTGGCGGTGGGGAAATTTAGCCCTGTCCAAGTACAACAGTTGAGTCGTTTGTCAAACCAGCTTGTTTTTGTTGATGACGATCACTTTGCTCAGGGATTCAGCAGTGTGGTGACTGATTTTACGTTTGCTACTAACCGCGTCGTTGATTATTTTTGGCGGCGTGGTGTCCAAGATATCGGCATGATTTATGGCAAAGAGTGGTCCACTGATCAGCAGGTGGAGATTCCCAATCAACGTCAGCAAAGCTTTGAACAGGCGTTGCAGCGGCATCATGCCTATCATGCTGAGTATGTATTAGCTGGTGATTACACTAGTGAATCTGGTTATCTGATGATGAAACGGGCCATTGCAATGTTAGGTGACCGCTTACCACACGCCTTCTTTATCGCTAATGATCAGATGGCAGCCGGTGCGCTCAAAGCGCTACAGCAAGCTGATATTGCTGTGCCACAGCGGGTCAAGTTGTTTAGTTTCAATAACACGACGCTGGCCGAATATGTGTATCCAGAGATTAGCTCGGTCAATGTTGAGACTGAACTGATGGGAAAGACGGCCATCGATTTGTTGGTGAGCCGATTCCAAGATGATCGTCAAGCAGCCCAGCGCATTGAACTGGGAACGACGTTGGTAGAACGTGAAAGCACCAAATGAAATCATCGAGTGTTCGTGAAATTTGGCAGAAATATCGTAATTAATTAATGTGTCACCAGATTGCTAAAAAGTGGTGCATGACTTTGATGGGGCACTGGTTGGTATTGAATAGCGCGCGTGAATGGGTTGATTGGTCATGCTACTGCTTTCTAATTAGTTGGTCTGTTTTGCTAAGGTATGAGGCCATAATAACGACAATTGTACCCTTCAAGGGTATAATTGTGAGTGAGGTGATGAAGATGAAAACAACTGCCACAATCCTTAAGGAGATTCGGCAACATTACCAAATTAGTCAGGCAAAGCTGGCAAAGTTACTCAACACCTCGGTTAGAACGGTGCAGCACTGGGAACAAGCGGACTACCAACCAAGTGGCACCGCGGTACGTTTGATTCAGATTTTGGCTAAGGACGATGAGGTGTATACCGCACTGACAAACCTCGAGGAGGAGAATACGATTATGTATTTAGAACACGATGATCAGAAGTTCACCATCATGGGTGTGCAGTTTCGAAATCAAGAGGAATACCGGGCGACCATGAACTCTGTGATTAGCAACATGTATGAGGGCTTTGAACCGACTAAGTTCGATATTGAAATGGCGCAACGCTCATATGTTGAGGGGTCACCGACTGCTGAAGAAATGTTGGCTCAGATTCGGGCTGCTAAGTCGACAACTAGCAAATGAAACAATGGGAAGATTACCTTCAACCAAATGGTACCTTACGTAACTTATTAGGAATTATGGATGATGAGGAACTTCATCAACTAGAATATGATTACACTGTTGATCGGTCGCAGAAGTTAATTCTAGCCAAGTATAAGTTGCCAGATGGGCAACAATTAACTGGACAGCAGGTAGGAGGGTTAAAGTTGATTAATGGTTATCTGTTTGGAAAAGTTTACGACTGGGCGGGTCACTATCGCGAAGTTGATTTCAACAAGACTGCGAATGGCGTGGTGACGTTTTTCCACCCGGTGGCTTTATTTGGTAATGCTGAAATGGATATTCAACGTCAACTCGATAATTTTGCGATGTTACCGAATGACCGGGAACAGCTTGCACAGGCGTTGGGACAAGTTGTCACCGAAATCAACATGTTTCATCCGTTTCGGGAAGGTAATGGCCGCACGACGCGGCTGTTTACTGAGGTTTTGGCTTGGCAGCATGGTTTTGACATCAACTATACCCAGGCACAGCAGGATGCTTACATGCAAGCGTCAATTCAAGATGATGCTGAGATGATGGCACAGGTGTTCCTGGAAGTACTAACCAAATAGATCAATTATTGTTAGTCGTAATACTAAGAATGGTCTTAAAGTAAAACAACAAGTGCACTCGGAAATTTCTAATCTGAGTGCACTTGTTGTTTTAGTTTAGTGAGATATATGACGTTTGTCGCAGCGGTCAATTTTACTGCTTGAGTGGGCCACTAACTTTTCGTTTATATTCGGATGGGGTGGTCTTTAGGTATTTTTTAAACAGACGAAAGAGTGATGAGGTGTTTTGATATCCGATGATGTCGCAAATGTCAGCGAGTGTACAGTTAGTCTTGATCATCAGATTTTGGGCAGCAGAAATTCGGCGGCGGTCAACAAGTTCTTTAAAGGTCTTGCCCGTCGCTTCTTTTAATTTGTTACCCAGATAATTCGTATTATAAGAGAACTTGGCGCTGACATCACGTAATGTCACGCTTGGAAATTGTTCTTTGTGGTGGGCGGTGCGCTTGAGATACTTATTAAAGTTCTCAATCAGGTTAGTGGAGTATAGTGACTGCCGGATAGCTGGTGGAAAGTCCATGAAAGTGAGTAAATTCGGCATTTTAAGCAGATCTTTGATTAATTTGGGATAGGTCTGATGCCAGTTGTTGGCGAACTCATTCAGTTTCAGTTCGGCTGCTTCACGGTTGGCGGCCCGATGAACTTGTTTAAAGTCACTGATCACGGCCTTGCGGTCTTTTACGCGAACCTTGTTCATCAGATTCCGCCCAACATGAACCAGGCAACGTTGTCGTTTGGCTTTAGGGAAATGCCGATTCAAGCCTTCATCCAAACCAACTAACCCATCGGCCACAAACAACAGCACATCTTTAACGCCCTGCTTGATCAAGGTTCCCAGCAGTTCAGTCCAGATTCCAGTCGATTCCGTTGGCGCCACTTGGTAGTTCAGCACTTCTTTCGTACCATCTGGACGAATGCCAATCGCAATATGAACGGCTTCTTTTTGAACGGTATCCCGCTTTAACGGCAAGTAAGTGGCATCTAAGAAGATGGCCGCATATTGTGAAGCCAGTCGACGTTGCTGGAAAGCTTGAACCTGTTCATTGACGGCTTTAGTCATGTTGGAAACCGTGGCTTTGGAGTAGTGAGCACCGTACATTTTCTCAATGAGTTCGGCAATTTCAGCAGTGGTAATTCCCTTGGTATACAACTGAATGACCGTTGTTTCTAAATTATCACTGTGCCGACCGTAGGCTGGCAAGGTGTGATTTTCAAACCGGCCATTGCGATCTCGAGGAATGGTTAAGTTAAGTTGGCCGTACTTCGTATCAAACGAGCGCTCATAACTGCCGTTGCGGTTATTACCAGTGTTAATCCCAGCGTATGAGTAGCGTTCGTAACCCAAAAACTCTGCCAATTCGGTTTGAAGCAGCTGGTTAATCGCAATTTCGAGGTGGTGACGAAAAACTTCGTCCAAATCTTGCTTTTGGGCTAGTGCAGCGATAATTTCTGTGGTAAGTTCATTCATGGGGAATGCCTCCTGTGATGTTTTCTGTGGTTACTAAATATCATAAGGGAAGGCATTCCCTATTTCTATACAATTCAGAAATCTTTTATGCATTTACACAAGATATTTTACGCTCTCTTAAAAAGCTTCACTTATAATAATACGCTTTCATTAGCGCTAATAAAAGCAGTAATGAATATAAACAAAACGTAAATAATGTTTACTTGTATTTAGTAATTATTTTAGTAAAACGGGTTACATTCGTAAATGAAAGTGCTATCATAAAGATCTGTTAAAGCGTAATTAAGTTGATAGAAGTGAGGGTGCGTTTGAATGTCCAATCCATCAAAGACAACAGAATTTTTGCATGGTGGTGATTATAATCCAGACCAGTGGCTTTACCAACCCGAGGTGATTAAGCAGGATTTTAAAGCGTTTAAGGCTGCTAAGTTAAATACGGTGACATTGGGAATCTTTGCTTGAGACAAGTTAGAGCCTGCTGAGGGGCAGTATGATTTTAGCTGGTTAGATCAAATTTTCGATTGTGCCGAAGCCCAAGGGACTAAGATCATTTTGTCGACGCCAAGCGGGGTTCGTCCACGCTGGTTAGCTGAGAAATATCCAGAAGTGTTACGTGTCAATGAACACGGACAGCGAAATCAATTCGGCGAGCGACATAATCACTGTTACACATCGCCAGTTTACCGAGAAAAGGTTCAAATGATTAACCAGAAGTTGGCGGAACGTTACGGTCAACGACCAAGCTTGCTGCTATGGCATATCTCTAATGAATATGGCGGTGCTTGTTACTGTGATTTGTGCCAGCAAGCCTTTCGTCATTGAGTTCAAAAAAAGTATCAAACGTTAGCCAATTTGAACCATGCTTACTGTGGTGCTTTTTGGAGCCACGATTATGCAAGTTGGGATCAGATTCAGGCACCGTCGCCGCTGGGTGATACGAATGTAATGGGACTTAACCTGGATTGGCATCGTTTTGTAACAGACCGGACGATTGACTTTTTTGATAATGATATCAAACCGTTACGAGCGCTGACACCTAATATCCCTGTGACAGCCAATTTTATGGGTGGCAACCCATCAGAATCACACGTCTTTTATGATTTAGATTATCAGAAGTTTGCGAAGCATGTCGATATTGTGAGTTGGGATTCATATCCTAATTGGAGTAATGGTTACGAAAGTACGGCCCACTTGGCCATGAAAACTGCTTTGATGAATGACGTGATGCGGAGCCTCAAGCATGATAACTACTTGATTATGGAAAGTACACCGTCACAGGTTAATTGGCACCCATATAATCGTGCCAAACGACCAGGCATGCACGAAATGGGGATCTTGCAACAGGTTGCCCATGGCGCCGACTCAGTTTTGTATTTCCAACTACATCAATCATTAGGAGTTTCTGAAATGTTTCATAGCGCCGTCATTGCCAACCATCGTGGCTCAAATACGCGGGCATTTAAGGACGTTCAAAAAGTTGGTCAGGACTTACAAAGCTTACAGGCCGCGCATGGAACGACCAGAACTGCAGCTAAAGTCGCTATTGTCTTTGATTATGACAACATGTGGGGCTTGGATGATGCCCGCAACTACGCTAACGAAACTAAAATGGATGTAAGCTGATTCCTGAGACAACTTTTAAGAGAG
Organism: Levilactobacillus yonginensis; assembly: GCF_964065165.1. Taxonomy (NCBI): domain Bacteria; kingdom Bacillati; phylum Bacillota; class Bacilli; order Lactobacillales; family Lactobacillaceae; genus Levilactobacillus; species Levilactobacillus yonginensis. The sequence goes on from NZ_OZ061550.1 coordinate 22,382, forward strand.
GGTATAATGAATAAATCGTCTCTCAAAAGGAAGGAATTTTTACATGCCAACTCGTTACGACAAAGAATTCAAACAAAACATCATCAACCTATATAAACAAGGCGAATCAGCCGCCCAACTGGCCAGAGAATATGGAATTGGCTATTCAACCGTTCATAAGTGGATCCAGGGCCAAGCCAAAACTCAATCCGGTAAATCGCCAGACGAAATTAAAGCGATGGAAAAGCGGCTGGCTTCCCTGTCTGAGAAGAACGAAATCCTAAAAAAGCCCTGGGCTTCCTTGCGCAGAAGTAACCAATATTTTTGATTACATTCACCAAGAAAGCCATCACCACCAGGTAACCAAGATGTGCCGAATCCTCGGTGTTTCCAGAGCTCAGTATTATCGTTATCGATCCCCCAAACCTTCAAAACGCCGGGCCGAAGATGCGGACTTGAAACAACGGATTCTGCGGATCTTTGCGGAATTTAAGCAGCGATACGGTGTTATGAAGATCCACCATGAATTGAATCTGGAACTTCAACCACTGCAGCTTCGGTGCAGTACACGACGGATTTCCCGGCTCATGAAGGAACTGGATATCCACTCCGTTACCGTCAATAAGTGGAAAGCGGCTTCGGCTTCCAAAACCAAGGTTGAACAGCGTCCCAACTTGCTTAAGCAGGATTTCTCGACCACTGGTTTAAATCAAAAATGGACCGCTGATATGACCTATATTCAAACGAAGCGTAATGGCTGGTGTTACTTATCAACCATCATGGATCTGCACTCAAGACGAATTATCGGCTATTCATTCTCAAAAAAGATGGATATTGATTTAGTCTTAAAGACCCTGGAAAGCGCGGTTAAAAATCGAACCATTACTGGGGACCTGATTATCCACACAGACTTAGGATCACAGTACACCAGCGATGATTACAACCAACGGTTAACAGAACTACATATCCGCCACTCTTACAGCCGTAAGGGGTGTCCATACGATAATGCACCAATGGAATCTTTTCATGCTTCCCTCAAAAAGGAATGTGTTTATCCAGTGCCGGTCTTTGAGAATTATGAAACTGCCGCTGCTGTCCTTTTTGAATATGTGCATGCTTTCTACAATAGGAAGAGAATTCATAGTTCACTGGGCTACCAGACCCCCTTACAAGTTGAAATCGCAACACTTACGAGCCAAATGGCCGCCTGATTTAATGCTTTCCATGGTTCAAATAAGTTATTAATCACGATTAATGATTTATTTGAGCTGTGGCAGGTAAACGCGGTTCTGAATGTCTCTTAAAACCTGTCTCAAATATTGACTTCAATCCAAATATTTCTCAAATATTTCATACCGAAACCCGCATTTATTTGGCGGATATCGGCACGCTGGGAGGCGTTTTATAAATTGGATGCTGTACAAAAGAAAGATCGCCGGAAAAAATTCTGGTCGATTTTCAACTTTGCGTTTGCGAATATAGGTGGATCAGCGGTTTATATGACCTTCGGGACCTACTTTATGGTCTATGTTACCTCGGCCATGTTTACCGGCGTTCCAAAAGCACAAGCCAACAAGCTCATTGCAATGATTACCGGATTGATTTTCATTATTCGGCTTGTGGAAGTTTTCATTGACCCGATTATTGGTAATATTGTTGATAATACCAATACCCGCTGGGGAAAATTTAAGCCGTGGCTGATTGGTGCCGGGACGATATCCAGTCTATTACTGGCATTACTGTTTTCCGGGATCTTTGGCTTATCGCGGATAAGTGCAACTTGGTTCACCATCATGTTTATCCTGATCTTTATCACCTTTGATATCTTTTATTCATTCAGAGATGTTTCATATTGGGGCATGGTGCCCGCTTTGACTGAAGATAGTCATGAACGGTCATTATTTACTGCCGCTGCTAACTTCAGTGCATTTGGTCAAAACATTGTGACCATCATTATTGTTCCTGTTGTCACATACGTTACGTTTGTCTTTACCGGGTCACACAACGAAGGGCAACCCGGCTGGACGGCATTTGGCATTTTAATCGCCGTTGTCGGCATCATTTGCTCGTTCGTGGTTGGTTTGGGAACGCATGAAAAACATAATGCTTTGCGTGCCGTTACTAAACAAAAGACAAGTTTGAAAGACATGTTCTGGGCTTTGGCTCATAACGATCAAATGCTGTGGACCGCATTTCCATACCTAATTTATGGATTTGGTAACGCCTCCACTGCCGGCCTGATGTTCTACATGTTCAAGTACGTCATGGATAAGCCTGGGTTATTCTGGATTGCCGGTCTTATCCCGACAATTGCCGGTTTCTTTACCTCGCCGTTGTATCCCATCATCAATAAGTGGGTTACCAGAAAGACCATCTACGCTGTCAGCATGTGCAGCATGATTTTAGCCTACATTTTGCTGATTGTGTCAGGTGATAACTTACCGATGGTTATCACAGCCATGATCCTTTATTACGTGCCACAAGGCTTCATTTTCATGGCCGTTATTCTGACGTTGACTGATACGATTGAATATGGTCAACTTAAAAATGGGACCCGTAACGAAGCTGTTACCTTGGCCATCCGTCCAATGCTGGACAAGATGTCCAGTGCGATTTCAAACGCCATTGTTGGTTGGGTTGCCGTTGCTGCCGGGATGACCGGTACCGCAACCGCTGCTTCAATGACACCCGGAGGCATTTCATTATTCAAACTGGTTGCTTTCTGGATTTCATTGTTCCTGCTCGTTGCTGCATTGTTCATTTACGTCTTTAAGGTAAAGATTTCTGAAAAGAAGCATGCTGAGATTGTTGATGAATTGCAGAAGAAATTAGCGACTGAAGGAATTTACGGAGCTTAAGCTGCAGACAACACCACAGCTCAAACGGAAGTTACCATGCCTGGCGCCAAGGCTGCTACAATTGCCGTTGCCGCACCAGTTAGTGGTGTGAGCGTTAACTTGGCAGATGTGGTTGACGAGCATGACCATAAAGGCTTGCCAGGTAACGGAATCGGTATTCAACCGACGGAAGGCAAGATATACGCGCCGTTTGATGGCCAAGTGCTGATGCTGTTTACCACCAAGCACGTCATTGGTTTACGCTCGAATGATGGTTTGGAAGTCTTGATTCATGTGGGACTTGGTACCGTGAATATGCGTGGCGAAGGCTTCATTAACCATGTTGATTCTGGCCAGTCCTTCAAGAAGGGTGACTTACTGCTGGAATTTAACCGTGACAAGATTCAGCAGGCAGGCTACAAAGATACCGTGGTTGTCTTGCTGACACAGGGTGACAAGGTTGTTCAGACTGATTACACGCAGCAAGAGGTCGTTAGTCACGGTGATGAACTTGTGAAGGCTCAATTGAAGAAATAAGATTGGGACGAAAGGCGTTTTGATCCCGGCCATTTGTACCAAGTTTTGTCAATATAAGGGGGGAAACCGTAGCTGTCACGATTTGACACACAGAATCGACTAATGATGGCCCCGATTTTTATTGGAATTAAATTACTTCAAAACCTTGAAGCGATCTTCATCACTCATAAATTCTTTTTCATCAGCTGGAGCTTCAATTGAACCGAAGTCCATTTGAGCACGCAATTTCCAGCTGTCAGGGATGCCAAATGCTTCCTTAACTTCGTCATCGATTAGTGGGTTGTAATGTTGCAAGTTAGCGCCAATACCATTTTCGGCAAGGGATGTCCAAACGGCAAATTGGGCGTTGCCTTGGGCTTGTTCTGCCCAGTCGGCGAAGTTGTCCGCATACAGTGCGAAGTCGTTTTCAAAGCGGTGAACAACGTCCATGTCAGTGTAGTACATCACAGTCCCAAATGCTGACTTGAAGGCGTTAATCTTCTCTAAGAAGCTGTCTAAAATCTCTTAAGTAATAGTGCTAAAAACGCTAAAACGACCATTTGCAGACTGGTGGTTAATTGACGCTCACAATTTTTCCAAAGTCGCCGACAATTCTCTAGCCAACTAAAAGATCGTTCGACTACCCAACGTTGGGGCATGACTTCGAATCGATGCAACTCATTGCGCTTCGCAACCTGCACGGTTGCGTTTAAATTACTGGCTACATCGAGCTGAAAATTAACGCCTGAATAACCACCATCAACTAAGACATTTTGAACCTGGCGTAAATGCATGGCATGTAAAGCGATCATTGCACTGGCCCCGTCTCGATCAGAGACGTTCGCTCGCGTCATGTGAATGGCCTGCGGAAAGCCATGGATATCAACTGCCAGATGGCGCTTAATTCCCGAGATTTTCTTACCAGCGTCGTAACCTTTGTTTTCAGCAGTAGCGGTGTTTTTGACGCTCTGAGCGTCAACGATAATAAAGGAGGTTAAAGCTGAACGTCCTTGGTAAGTTCGCCGAGCAATGACAATTTTTTTAAAACTTGTTCCAATAAAGAATCAGCCGTAGGCTCAGCTTTAGTTGACCAAATTTTGTAATAGTTGTAAACTGACCGCCATTCTGGGAAATCACCGGGGACTTGACGCCATTGGCAACCGGTTTTCAAGACATATAGGACCGCACAGAAGTGGATGAGACATTAGTTAGCAAGGTGCTTATCAATGCAACTTGGCTTGCCATTTTTAGATTGATAAAACTTGCGGCAAACGGCTGATCTCGGCCATTTAAGCCAAAAAAAGTAACGCATTCTGGTTTTGAATGCGCTACTTTTTTACTTAAATTCTGGGATCAAATCGCCTTTCGTCCCAATCTTGTCAAATTAATAAAACGACGGTTTATCCCAATTCGTATTTGGCTCGTTAACGCCTAAGCTCTTGCGGGCGTACTTCCGGGACTCATCCAGCAAGATGTTGACAATCAGTTGGGCAACGGCTTGACGGGTCACTTGGGTCCCACCAAATGGCTGGTCGCTGTCAGTTAACTCATAGTTGGTGTTACCGTCTTTATTATAAAGCCAAGCTAACCGCAGCAACGTGTAAGTGAGATCAGAATCCTTGATGACTTTGGCGGTTTTAATCCGCTTGGTGATTGAGCTTTCAATCATACTGGTATTCCACTGACCAAAGGCGCCCTTGACCTCATCTTCAATTCCAAGGACGGTGGCTCCGATAAATTGGCGGACGTGGTTGGCATCCATTGCTGCCACAATATTTTTAACGGAATCGAGATCACGCATTTCATTCAAATACACCGCGTCAACGCCATCCATGGCCTGATTCAAGGTATCCTTGTCGTTGAAGTCGCCATCAATGACGGTTTCTCGGCTTGGATCAGTCACTTTAATACGATTGTTGGCATTGCGAGCATACAGTTTTAAGTTAAAATCAGTTTGTTGTAAGAGGGCTGGAATCAAATAACTGGAAATTTGACCTGCGGCTCCTAAAATTAATACAGTTTTCAATTGAATACCTCCTCAAATCATTTTGTTACCACCACTACTATAACGCTTTTGGTTGCAGAAAAGCATTTTGTAGAATTAGTCATTAATGGAGATACCAATCAAAATTAGATTGCCTGGGGAACGACGACACCGGCTTGCTTGCCAATTGTCTCCAGCTCCTGAGCGGTCTTATCATCAATCACAACGCCTTGCTTAAGATTCTCGTCATAATGTTTATACTCACGATCGCCGGGGATCATGATATGAGTCCCGGGAACGTGCTTGAGGTGGCGAATCCGATCAAACATCTTAGTAGCTCGTTGTTTGAGATCATCAAGCTCGCCAAACAATACCGGATTGATGGTTAAGAAGAACTGACTGAAGTCGTGGCGACCCGGTTTGTTGGTATCAGCCGAAATTGAGCCCTGAGCTAAGATGCCCGTTAATAATTCAACCACTAAGGAATTACCAAATCCCTTATAGTTGGAATTTTGTTCAAGTAAGCCACCAAGGGTTAGGACTCCGCCGCCAGGCTCATCTTCCGTGAAGGCAACTTTGGCCAAATTGTATTCCACTTTTTGCGCATCGGTGACCACGTGTCGTTGGTCATCAACCGCCCAGTCGCCGGGAATGGGTTGATTGTTTTTGGCGAGCACTTGAATCTTTCCACTGGAAACAATCGAGGTCGCCCCATCGAAGACAAAGGGATGGGGGTCAGCCGGGAAAGTAAAGGCGAAGGCATTGGAACCCAAGAAGGCCTCAGTCGCGTTGGTTGGAACAACTAATGGGCGCGTGTTGGTCAAGGCAATCCCAATTAATCCTTGCTTAGCGGCTAAGCGGGCATAGTAGCCGGCCGTTCCGAAATGATTGGAGTTGCGGATAACAGCCAGCGAAATCCCCAATTTCTTGGTTTTGTCGATTAAGCTGTTCATTGCAAATGCTGAGGCAATCTGACCCATGTTTTTATTGGCATCGATCAGTAGGCTGGTCGGCGTTTCCTTTAGGACTTTCACTTTGTTTTTGGGTTCAATAATGTGTTCTTTGATCATGCTGGTGTACCAAGCCAACCGTTGAATCCCATGGGACGAAATGCCCCGTAAATCCGCATCAACTAATGTGTCGGCAAGTAGGGCGCCATCATGTTCTGAAAACCCGTCTGTTGCAAATACCTTTTCTAAAAATGTTTTTTCTGCTGATGAACTTATTCTCATCAGATCCGCTCCCTTTCAAATGAAGATTGATTTTCATTAGACGCAAAAAATCCCTGAACAAAAATAATTGTCCAGGGACGAATTTAGTCGTAATGCCACCCAAAGTTTGTGATTCAACTTACGCTGAATCACCTCAAAAATACAATCAAAAAGATCATATTCTGGGGGATATCGACCCCTCAACGTGTCTAAAGCTTTCACTTTCGACAAGACTCCGAGCTCATCTTCACCGATTGGTTTAGCCTGCATTTTCAGCATTCAGCAGTCTCTGTTTGGTAAGCCAACCAGTTACTCTTCTCATTAACGTCTCATGTTTAATTGGTAGATTGCAAATTTAATCCGAATTTTTGGACAAATTTGTCAGCATAACCTGATACGGTGTTTGCCAGTCGAGTATTTTAAGCGGTCGCTGGTTAATTTGGAGTAACGTCGTCGTTAAATTTTGAGCACTAATGTGCTCAAAACGAGTCCCTTTAGGATAAAAATAACGTAAATTCCGATTAAAGCGTTCATTACTACCACGTTCAGCTGGCGTATAAGCATGGCAGTAATAGGTCTTAATACCATATTGTGATTCAAGTGATACTAGCCCACTAAACTCAGTGCCACGGTCCACAGTAAAGCTGTGCACCGGACCATTAAAAGTGGTTAGGAACTTAGTTAGTGCTTCATTAACAGTCGCTGTCGTCCGATCTTTTAACCGGTATGCCCAAAGGAACCGTGATTTGCGATCGATTAAAGTTAATAAAACTGCCTTACTATGCCCACGAGGACCAACGACTGTATCTAGTTCAAAATCGCCGATGCGATTACGTTGATTAATCATCATGGGACGCTGTTCAATTGATCGCCCCAAAGATTGATTATATTTGGATCGTTGGTCAACGTTACGCCGTTGGCGTACGCCATGTTCAGGTAGATCATTCAAGGAGAAACCAATTCTCCCCTGATTTAGCCAATTATAAATAGATTTAGTAGCTAGTTTAAATTCGTGAGCAATCATTCCTGGTGACCAGCTTAGACGTAAATGGTTGAGAATTTTTTGCTTTAACTCATCGCTCAGCTTAGTTTTCCGACCACATCGTGATCGCTTGTATTCGGCATCTGTTTGTGCTAATTCAGCCTGATAAGATTGACATCGAGATAATTCATAAGAAATTGTTGACGGTGATCGGTTCAGCCGAACGCCCATTTGGATATTGGACAGCCCTAGTTCACAAAAGGTTTCGATTTTAATTCGTTCGGAATAGGTTATACTAGACAAAAGATCAGCTCCTAAAAGATGGGTTTGTGGTAAACACCATTTTAAAGGAAGCTGATCTTTTTTGTCCGAACAGCGTTCGGATTAATTTTACAATCTACCAATTAAAGATACCAGAAAAAATCCTGCATGGCAATTAAAACCCGTTTTTTACGGTTTCCTTCGGTGGCAAAAGTTGCACGGTGGATTATTTTATCATAAAATGAATGAACGTGAAAAAATCTGTATTTTTATGAAAATTATTATCAAATTGGATTAAAGGAAAGTTGAGGTCATATGGAAAATCAGCAACTTGCCCGTAAACTAAAACGCCGTCACGTGCAGATGATTGCGCTTGGTGGCGCGATTGGAACCGGGCTCTTTTTAGGATCCGGTTCAGCAATCAAACAGGCGGGGCCGTCGATCTTGTTGGCTTATGCCATTGGCGGTTTCTTCTGTTACTTGATGATGCGAGCACTGGGCGAGCTATTATTGTCGGATACGCGCTTACATTCGTTTCTAGAATTCATTAATCGATATTTAGGTAAACGTTTCGAGTTTGCCATTGGGTGGACCTATTGGCTCTGCTGGATCAGTTTAGCTATGGCTGACTTGACTGCGAGTGGTATCTACATTCGTTACTGGTTTCCGTGGATCCCGCAGTGGGTGACACCCTTAATAATTATTTTGATTTTATTAGTATTCAATATGCTCTCCGTCAGTGCGTTTGGCGAACTAGAATATTGGTTTTCGATGATTAAAGTGGTGGCTATCATTGCTTTGATCGTGACGGGGGCTATCTTGATTGGTTCATCGGCCCATGTCGGTGGGCAAACGGTCTCGGTGACAAATTTGGTCAGTCACGGAGGCTTCTTCCCAACAGGTGTCCAGGGCTTCTTGATGTCGTTTTCGCTCGTTATCTTTGCGTTTACGGGCATCGAAATGGTTGGAATTACAGCTGGGGAAGCCGAAAACCCAGAAAAAGAATTACCACGGGCCATCAATAGCTTACCTATTCGAATCTCATTCTTCTACGTGGGCGCTTTATTCGTGATCATGGCAATTTATCCTTGGGATCAGATCACGACCAGTCAGTCACCCTTTGTGCAAGTTTTCAGCGACGTTGGGATCAAAGCCGCGGCCAGCATTATCAACTTCGTGGTTTTGACCGCGGCGCTCTCGGCTTGTAATAGTGCCATCTTCAGTACGAGTCGAACACTATTTACACTTGCGCACGGTGACAACGCGCCGAAATGGATGGGAAAGGTCAATCGTTACAACGTTCCCGCCCGCTCATTGTTATTCTCATCATTGATCTTACTGGTGATCGTGGCGTTGAATTACGTGATTCCAAGTACCGTCTTCACGTTGATCTCTAACGTGGCAACGACCAACTTCATCATTGTTTGGTGTGCCTTGTTGGTGTGCCATTACGTTTACAAACGAACCACTGACAGTACGCATAATCCGTTTAAACTGCCACTGTTCCCTGTTTCCAACATCGCGACCTTGGCCTTCTTTATCGCGGTGACGGTCGTCTTGTGCTTTGATCAAGTCAACCGTTGGGCAGTCATCGGTTCAGTCGTTTGGTTCGTCATTTTATTAGTCATCGAACGAAGTATGCATCGCACCGTTTAAAAACGATAATTGTAATCACTGGTCATCAGTCTTGGTAAAACCAATTAGTTTACCAGCTAATGGCCGGCGATTTTTGTGGAAGTTTGTCAAATGGTGTTGAAGGATAGTTTCTATCCTTTGGAGATCTCCTCGTGTGGGAGATCTTTTTTGTTGTTTTATTAGTTGCGGCGTTTAATCTGGTGTGTTGTCTGAATATCGTACTTGAAGGCATAACAAATAAGCCTACCATCGTGACGTTATTGTGGTAGATAATCTAGGCAATCAGCTGGTAGACGCGTGTGAACATATTGGCCTGATTGGAGAAGCCATAACAAGCACGTTTGAGCTCCTTGATCTTACGGTTGATGCCCTCTATCGGTCCGTTAGAGTAGGACGATTTGGCGGCGTTAATTACGCCATTAAGATTCTTTCGTAGGGTATGCATGGCCGTATCTAGGGGCGTGCCGTTAGGCTGATAGTTAGTGATGATATTCTTGAGTTCATCAGCGTGACGCCCCATCAAAGCATCGTGGAGATCGATGTAGGTTTCATAAGCTGTTTTGAAGGCCGGAAACGTATCGGTTCCAATATCAATAGCGTTCTGTTCGGTCGAGTACTCATTCAGGCCGAAGAGGTAGCGGCTCTTTTGTGCGTCAGGGTTGGCCTTGTGGAATAGGCGCCATAGTGATTTCAGTACTTTATATTCCCGCGAATGCTTGTCGAGTTGCTTTAAACATTGAGTGCGAATGGTATCCATCGTCCGGCCCATTAATTGAATAATGTGGAACCGATCAATAATGAGTTCGGCGTTAGGGAATAGTTCGTGCACGAATGCCTGATAGGAGGCGTTCATGTCCATGATGACGCGTTGAACCGCGGCCCGTTCTGCGGTGCTGTACGGACTAAGAAAGAACTGTTTGATGGTTCTATTAAGGCGGTCGCTAAGTACTTTAACGGGTCTAGAATTTTTAGTGTTGGAAAGTATTTCCATTCCAAAAGTACTAGGCCCTAATTTAAAAAGCCATTGATAATGGATCAAAAACGGCCAATAGGGTATATTCAAACGAAGCGTAATGGCTGGTGTTACTTATCAACCATCATGGATCTGCACTCAAGACGAATTATCGGCTATTCATTCTCAAAAAAGATGGATATTGATTTAGTCTTAAAGACCCTGGAAAGCGCGGTTAAAAATCGAACCATTACTGGGGACCTGATTATCCACACAGACTTAGGATCACAGTACACCAGCGATGATTACAACCAACGGTTAACAGAACTACATATCCGCCACTCTTACAGCCGTAAGGGGTGTCCATACGATAATGCACCAATGGAATCTTTTCATGCTTCCCTCAAAAAGGAATGTGTTTATCCAGTGCCGGTCTTTGAGAATTATGAAACTGCCGCTGCTGTCCTTTTTGAATATGTGCATGCTTTCTACAATAGGAAGAGAATTCATAGTTCACTGGGCTACCAGACCCCCTTACAAGTTGAAATCGCAACACTTACGAGCCAAATGGCCGCCTGATTTAATGCTTTCCAGGGTTCAAATAAGTTATTAATCGCGATTAATGATTTATTTGAGCTGTGGAAGGTAAACGCGGTTCTGAATGTCTCTTAAAATCTGTCTCAAATATTGACTTCAATCCACAATCATATAATTAAAAGCACTACGATAATAATATCACGGAGGAATTGTGGATGAATTTAAAAGATCATGAAAATTGGTTAGTAGACTTTTACAAACAACGAGATTGGTATAAGTACACTCCTCCAGTTAGGCTAAATTATTTGACCGAAGAGGTTGGTGAACTGTCAAGAGCAATCCGTTCAATTGAATTCGGTCGCGATCATCCAGGTGAGCGCAAGCTATCAACCTATGAAAAGTTTGATAACTTAAACGAAGAACTTGCAGACGTCATTGACCAAGTACTGATAATTTGTAGTCAATACGACATTGACCCCACATCCTTAATGGAATATAGCGAGCGGAAGCTAAATAAACGTTTCGAATCAAATCAAGGTGCTTAATGGAAAGTTGCTACGGTAGGCATCAGACTCATTTGACCCTCCCTACTCACTTTTTTGTTATAATAAAGTTATACAAACAAAGGGAGCGTGACATAAATGACAAAACTAATTACACTGAAAAATTTGCCGAAGACACTGACTCCGAATGAAGATGTACTCACCTTGAGTATTAATTTAAATAAATTAAAATACCAACAAGATGAGCGTCTGCACTTAAAGAGTGCGCTTACAGAAATTAAAAAATATTCTATGGAACACCCTGAATTAAACTATAAAGAGCTTGAACGTCAGGTAGACAACTTGATTGATCAGAACCTACCATACCAAGGGATAACGTTATTCATTCAAGGTAATACTTTAGAGTTGTTCGTTTTACCACGGACAACTGTTGACGAAGTAAAGTTAACAATTAGCAAATCTCCCGACTTACTATCTATTTTACGTGAGCAACCAAACAAGATGTATTACTTGTTAGCGTTAGAGGGAACATCATTCAGACTATTCAAAATTGTTGATAAAACAGTTGCACCCGTGAAATTAGATGCAGACGCCCCAACCGACCTAGTGGAAACATTAGGATCAGAAAAACGTGGTGGTGAACTTAACTTTATTGGTCAAGGTGGTTCAACAACTTTCCATGGCCACAATGAAACAAGCAAGGAAAAACAGATTGATTTAGAGCGTTACTACCGCGAAATCAATAAGTATCTGGTTGAAACTATTGACTTAACTGTTCCAATCGTCTTAATGGGATTACCTAAAAATCTGGCATTATTCAAACGAATTTCAGAAAAGCTGTCTCTATCTGAAATTCAAATTAGCAAATCCCCAACGGACTTAACAAATGCCCAAATTGAAAAGACCACTAGCAACGAAATCAGTGAACAAGAGGTTGAAACAATCACTGACGATGTTGCTGCCATTAATAACAAGCGGGTATTAACTGACACAGCTGAAATTGACCAAGCAATTGATACAAACCAACTAAACAAGCTGATTGTTAACGTTGGTAACCTATCCAATAGCGTCGATGACCACCTATACAATGACATCAACCGAATTATCTCTCGTGCCTTAAAGATTAACAGTCAGGTGGTTGTTCTTAAACAAGAAGAACCACAATCACCAGCCTTATTGGAAGCAACAACTTATTAATCAAAAAGCTCACAGAGCACGCCTAAACGGGGCTGTTCTGTGAGCTTTTTGATGACTTGCGAAAACCACCAAAAAATAATAAACTAAGGGTCTATTATTTTTTGGAGAGTCGATAATGAAAAAGCTGATATTTTCAATCTGGGCAATTGCCCTGTTAATCATCGCAGGTACCCTAACTGTACTCGCAAGTAAAACAAATTCCGACACTCAGTCTAACCAACAATTAGCACCCCAAACTCAAACCAAGCTAATCAATATCGCAGATAAAGCATTAACAAAACGCGAGGCAAAGCAAACTCGAATCGTCTATGTTGGCAAAGTAGTCAGACATCACCAGAAGTTCTATTTACTTGCTGGGATCAAACGCCAGACTGGTAAACGTGTCTCAACAAAACCAGATTCAATTTGAAATTTCTTTATCAACGAAAGTTTTAATCCTAAAGGCGGTCAGGGAGTCTTAGAAGCTGTCTAAAATCTCTTAAGTAATAGTGCTAAAAACGCTAAAACGACCATTTGCAGACTGGTGGTTAATTGACGCTCACAATTTTTCCAAAGTCGCCGACAATTCTCTAGCCAACTAAAAGATCGTTCGACTACCCAACGTTGGGGCATGACTTCGAATCGATGCAACTCATTGCGCTTCGCAACCTGCACGGTTGCGTTTAAATTACTGGCTACATCGAGCTGAAAATTAACGCCTGAATAACCACCATCAACCATCATGGTTCGAACCAATTTAAACTGCTCTAAATTAAGGGTAACGAGTGCAATCGCCCCGTCACGATCAGTGATGTTAGCCCGGGTAATATGGATAGCTTGCGGGAATCCATTAATGTCGACGGCTAAGTGCCGTTTAATCCCCGAGATTTTCTTACCAGCGTCGTAACCTTTGTTTTCAGCAGTAGCGGTGTTTTTGACGCTCTGAGCGTCAACGATAATAAAGGAAGTTAAAGCTGAACGTCCTTGGTAAGTTCGCCGAGCAATGACAATTTTTTTAAAACTTGTTCCAATAAAGAATCAGCCGTAGGCTCAGCTTTAGTTGACCAAATTTTGTAATAGTTGTAAACTGACCGCCATTCTGGGAAATCACCGGGGACTTGACGCCATTGGCAACCGGTTTTCAAGACATATAGGACCGCACAGAAGACCTCGTAGAGGTCATATTTTCGAGGCTTAGTTCGCTTACGAAAATTTTCTAAAGCTGGTCGAATTAATTCAAATTGTTGCCGAGTAATATTGCTGGGATAATTTTTCATAGCTTAAACTCGCTTTTTACATAGAAGTATATCAAAAATCATAGATCTTGGACAGCTTCTAAGGTTCATCATAGAAAAGAAGAATTACACCAGCCTCAAACAAGAAATCAATGATGTTTTGGTCGCTGCTAGTTTGGATTCCTTGGACCTGATAATATACCTACGGTGTCTTTTTAGCTCGGTTATGTATCCAGCATGATTTATAGCTGGAGAAAACGATCCAGATATTTAAAATAGATAAAGAAAATTCAGAAATCACTTTTAAAGTTGGCGGTGTCTGTGTTTCGAATAAGTAACTAAATGTGACAACTTATCGTTACTTGAATATTTTTGATTAGTTTGCTAGCATATAAGAAGTATTATTAAAACATGAATAAATAAATCAGTTGACGTAAGCTCAAGGTGTTCTCTTTCAGGGGTGTGTAAGAGGTATCTGGGTTTACGTTTTTTGTATGAGGAGGTTTTTGTTTGGAATTTTTAGGTACCTTGGTGATCATCTTGATTACAACTAGTCTATTTGGCCATCTAGCCTCTAGGGTTGGTATCCCAGCAGTGATCGGTCAATTATTTGTTGGAATTATTCTTGGCCCTGTGTTGTTGAATTGGGTTCACGCCAATGATTTCATCCATATTTTTTCAGAGATTGGGGTTATCATCTTAATGTTTATCGCCGGACTTGAGAGTGATCTTACATTGCTTAAAAAATATTTGCGTCCTAGCATAATTGTCGCGTTGTTAGGAGTTTTGATTCCGATGGTACTGATCTATCCAGTTGGTATTGTTTTTGGCTTGACACAATTTGAAAGCTTGTTTTTGAGCGTTATTTTTGCCGCAACGTCGGTTTCAATTTCAGTTGCTGTCATGAAAGAACTAAATTTACTTGATAGTAAGAGCGGTTCAACAGTCCTCGGTGCCGCGGTGGTTGACGATGTGCTAGCTGTCGTTTTACTTAGCATTATGGTCAGTTTAATAGGTACAAAGGCTGGTACGGATACCCAGATACCGCTAGCTCTGACTTTTTTAGAGCAGCTAATTTACTTTGCCGCAATTTATTTCGTGATGCGTTTTATCGCCCCTCTCCTCGCTAGACTAGGCACCAAATTATTGAATCCAGTGGGACCTACTATAATGGCGATGATTTTGTGTTTTGGTATGGCATATATTGCAGATCTGATTGGACTGAGTGCAGTGATTGGGGCCTTTTTTGCAGGAATTGCGATTGCACAAACTCATGTAGCTCATGAAGTTGATCAAAGTATCGAACCAATCGGTTATGCGATTTTCATTCCTGTATTCTTCGTTTCAATTGGTTTAAATATGTCACTAGCTGGCATAGAACACGATTTGTTATTAATTATCGTATTGACGATTGTGGCAACACTGACAAAACTATTAGGAGCGGGAAGTGGGGCTAAATGGGCCGGATTCAGTTCGAATGAAGCTTACCTCGTTGGTGCGGGGATGGTCTCGCGTGGGGAAATGGCCTTGATTATCGCTCAAATAGGCTACCAATCCAAACTAATCAGTGATGATTACTATTCGGCAATTATCACTGCCATTATCCTAACAACGTTATTAGCACCATTACTACTCAAACATGCGGCTCGTCATATAAACTACTAAAACATCTTAGCGGTATGACACCCCTTCTCTGTGAAAAGTAACTACTAGATTTCATCGAGATATTGCCTAGTTTAATTAAGCACTAAATTATATAATATTGGTTATAATGGAGGATTAGTTATTTGATACAGCTTGTAAAAGAAAAATTTGACGTTACTCGTTTGCGATTTGTTTTACTCGGCCTGCTTGTGGGTTTAATGAGTGGCACCGTTGTTAGCTTATTTCGCTATTGTATTGAGATTGGGCTGCACTATAGTCGATTGGTATATAGATACTTACGAATCGCGCCGTTTGTTTGGTGGGAATGGGCATTGTTGATAGGCATCAACCTTGGTTTAGCGTTAATTGTGGCTCGACTTCTCAAGAGAGAACCTTATATCGCTGGTTCTGGAATTCCGCAAGTTGAAGGTCAATTGGCTGGTGAATTGGAAATGCACTGGTGGTCAATTCTTTGGCGAAAATTTATCGGTGGTATTCTGGCATTGGGACCTGGATTATTTCTCGGACGAGAAGGACCAGCGATTCAATTAAGTGCGTCAGTTGGTCAAGGTTTCGCTTCTGAGTTTAAGTTATCAGGAACTGATCGCCGACTACTAATTGCATCAGGCGCCGCTGCTGGATTAGCAGCAGCGTTTAATGCCCCCATTGCTGGAACTCTATTTGTCTTAGAAGAGATTTACCATAATTTTTCACCGCTGGTTTGGTTAACAGCATTAGCCGGAGCAATTGGTTCAAATTTTATTTCGCTGAATGTTTTCGGACTTGTTCCCGTGTTACATTTAAGTTATTCACGTAGTTTACCAGTATCAAATTATTGGCACTTAATTTTACTCGGCATTGTTTTGGGATTATTTGGTTACTTATATCAACGGGTCTTGTTAGTTATGCCTAGGTGGTATCATCAATTGACACATTTGCCACGCCCAATACAAGGTATCGTACCATTTCTGCTGGTAATTTTAGTTGGTTACTTTTCGCCAAATTTACTCGGTGGTGGTAATGGCTTAATTTTGGGATTTGGCCAGCATGTTCCACCTTTGTTTGTACTAATTGCAATTTTTATTATACGATTCGTCTTTTCAATGATTTCATATGGTTCCGGATTACCTGGCGGTATTTTCTTGCCGATTCTTTCTTTAGGTGCTGTGATTGGTGCGGTTTATGGCGTCTTAATGAATCAATTAGGATTATTATCGCATGTCTATATCATGAACCTAATCATTTTTTCCATGGCCGGTTACTTTGCTGGAATCGGAAAAGCTCCCTTCACAGCTATCTTGCTGGTAACAGAAATGGTTGGCAATTTAACACATTTAATGCCATTAGCAGTCATATCGTTAACTGCTTACCTTGTTGTTGATTTATTAGGCGGTGCACCAATCTATGAAGCATTGCTTAAGCAGATGACAATGCCTAAAACTGTTCAGCAACTTCATCGACCTGATCATTTGGAAATACCGGTTTTCTTTGGCAGTCCCTTAAACGGCAAAATGGTCCGAGACATGCCATGGCCTAAAGAAGCACTGCTCATTGGAATCCGGCGTGGCGAACAAGAAGTGATTCCACATGGTGACACCTTGATTCATGAAGGTGATACGTTAGTACTGTTAACTGATACAACCCAACGACCCCAAGTTAAACAACGGATTGATGCATTATTAGCAACCTTAGAAAAAAAGCACCAAGACTAAGTTAATAGGTAAATTGGTTTATCATAATGGTAGGTATCAGATTAAGTGGGTCCGTTGGCAGACATAAACATATTGGAAAACTATATACAAATACGGTGAAGTACGAAAAACGCTGAAACAGAATTAGTTGAACCTATTTTGAAAAATACAAAGATAAATAATATGCCGAAAATGCCTTGCTACCCAATTTTTCATAGTCATGCTATAATGTAGACAGAAAAGGAAGCCTTGCGCTAACAAGACTTCCTACGCAAGCCGCTTCAAAGGCGGTGGCGAAGTTAATAAGACAGCATTAAGCTACCCTGTAACCTACCAAAGTTACGCAGGGCGGCTTTTTTATTTGTGGTGCTTGTCGATATAGCTGAGTAGCGCGATTAAAAACGTGCCAAACAGCAACATCAACGAGAGTGCCTGGAAGACGCTCATTGACTGTGAAACCTTCCTGAAGATTATTCCATGTTCCCATGGGCCTCACCTCACAAGGGAAAAGACAGCCACCGCCCTTAAACCTTCCTGCGTAATCTATTATACAGGTGAATTAAGTATTGACCAAGCACAATAAAAATAGATCATGGAGTTTCATGGGATCCTAAATTTGATCAAATTAAGAATCAGCAAAACATCTTTTGTAGATACCCTTTTTTGAGTTCCTGGAGTTTTTCAAGCTTACGCTGATGAAGAGCTATAGTATCGTCTAGCTGTTTGAAAAAGGCAAATTCTATAATTAATCCGAACAGAAATTAAAAAGCCCAAAGCAATCACTTACAATGGTAGTAGCTAATTCCAACCAATATAGGGAGTGATTACTTTGGGTACATCTACTTTATCACGTTTTCAACGTGGCGCACTAGCACAACTGGTCAATGAGGGGAATAAATCTTACCAAGTAATGGCTGACGCCTTAGGCGTCGCCAAAGCTACGATTAGCTATGAGTTGGACCGGGTTAAACCTTATGATCCAGAATTAGCTCAGCAAGATGCAGATCGCAAAAGGCGGAATTGCGGCCGTCGTTCGATGCTGACGGCAGCATTAGCGACTTTAATTACCAATCACTTACGATTAACCTGGTCACCAGAAACCATTGCGGCCGCTTATAACTTGAGCACTGCGTCAATTTATAATTGGCTTAATCGTGGCTGGCTCCCCTTCAAATTGACTGATCTACCCAATCGGAATGTCCGCCAGCACCGAGTGAGCGAAAATCGTGGGAAATTTACAAGTGGGACTTCCATCGAACAACGGCCAACAACTGTTAATCAACGGTTAGCTTTTGGTCATTGGGAAGTAGATACGGTGCTTTCTAGTCGAAGTGAGCCACGATCATGTCTGGTTACATTCGTAGAACGTAAGACCCGACTTCTATGGGCCATCAAAGCCCCTAATAGAACGGCTAAGGCTCTAAACACCGCCTTTGGCAAGTTTATGGGGGCCTTCGGTCCCCAAGTAAAATCCATTACTGTTGATCATGGTAAAGAGTTTGCCAATTATCAGGCCTTAGAACAGGATTATCAGATCAAAGTTTATTTTTGCCATCCATATTCACCATGGGAGCGAGGTTCCAATGAATATTTTAATAGACGGTTACGCTGGTTCTTCCCGAAAAAGACCAATTTTAGCCAAGTAACGACTGATGAGATCCTAGCAGCACTTGAACTAATTAATCAACGACCATTAAAAATACATCATCAACAGACTGCCATTGAAAGATTCCGGGCTTGTTCGGATTAAACTTGTAATTTGCCTTCGTTTGCATTCTTAGTTAACATCAGTTTTCTCAACCCAAGTGCCCTATAATTATGGCTCTACGTCAACTGGTGTTGAAGAATAAATTTATCATTTGAGGCGGTTCTCCATTTGGGGAGCCGTCTTTGTCATGTTATGCCGTGATTTGGTAGATTCGTTTGAAGAAGTTCAGCTGATTCTTGAAGCCAAAACAGGATCGTTTGAGTGACTTGATGAGGTGGTTAACCCCTTCGATCGGACCGTTGGAATAAGGGCTGGTGACAGCGACTTCGTGTCGCTTAAGCGTCACGATCGTCATGTCCATTGCCGTACCGTTTAGCTCGTAAGTAGCTAACAGGATTGCCAGTTCCGCGGGATGTTTCCTCACCATCAAGGCATCATGAGGCGCTAAGTAGGTCTCGTAGGTTTGCTTGAACTTGGGCAGAGTTTAACACTAACGTGTAGTGATCTTTGATTTACTCCACATTAATTATGCCAGTTGCGACAAGGGTTAGCGCCATTTACTACACCTGAGCAAGATTATTCACATTCTGGTCATAAACAACCGGTTTTTAGTGTTGCAATGGGCGTAACTCAATGGTGATGTAGCTCTATCAATGCGTGTGCACCGCTTAAGATTCGTCGGCTGATTATTACACCCGTAGCTGCCTTATTAAGAACCTGTCTAGTATCTTTTAAGAACTATCTTCAGGAAGGCCAATACAACCATTTGAAGACTGCTGTTAAGGGCACGTTCACAGTTTTTCCAAAGTCGCCGACATTTGTCTAGCCAACTCCATGAACGTTCAACGATCCATCGTTGCGGTAACACCGTGAACATATGCAACTCGTTGCGTTTAGCTACCGTCGTCTTAGCATTCAAAATGAGCTTCACCTGATCCGCAAAGTCATTGCCAGTGTAGCCACCATCAACCATGACATGCTGAACCAGCTCTAAATTTTGGCTAACCAAACTAAACATAGTCAATGCACCTGAACGATCTGATACATTAGCTCGTGTCACGAGAATGGCTTGTGGTAAACCATTAATATCAACCGCCAAATAAAAACATGTGGTATTTTGGTTGGGAGAGTGGGTCGTCGATTGGGGGAGACAACTAGCAGGTCTGGATCGTGTCCGTCTTAAAGCGGTTGCTAGAATAAGCATATCGCATATCTAAATAACGGGTTGTCAGCATGCTAAGTGCTAAGGCCCATTATAAAGTCACTTAGCAACTGAGTAACTTTATAATGGGTATTGGTGGGGGGACACACGTGCTTCAGCACAGATTTAATATAGTAGAAAAAAGATTGCGAATCAGAAATGATCCGCAATCTTTGCATTTGTTTATTAATTTAGAGTGGCTTTTTAGTACCAGCCATTAGCAAGCCAGTGACTCTTGGCGTTGCTCCATGAACCATAACGTGAAGCAACATAACTGTTAGCAACACGTTCTTGGTTGGCAGCGGAGTAGTCACCGTTTAAGTATGAAGCACTTAATTGGTACTTACCGATGTATTGACCGTTACGAGCAGAATATGAACCACCAGATTCTTTACCAGCAATCCAAGCCTTAGTAGCACTATCAGAACCATTGTTGCTATAGTTTGATGTTGAACTAGACGTTTGAGTCGTCGTCTGAGCAGCAGGTTTGCTAGTTTGTGTTTGACTTGATTGGGTCTGGCTAGCTTGGCTCGGTTGAGCTTGAGTTTGACTAGTCTGAGCTGATGATTGTGTCGTGGTCGTTTGTTGAGTCGTCTGTGTTGAAGTCGTTGAGGTTGTTGAAGCAGCTGAAGACGTAGCTTGGCTAGTTGCTGATTGTGGTGCAGCACTTGTAGCAGCAGAAGTCGTGGTTGTTGTAGTAGTACCATTGACTTCAAGCTTATCACCAATGAAGATTAAGTTAACATTAGCTAACTTGTTTGCCTTTTCAATGGCTGAAACTGAAGTGTTGTGAGCTTGGGCAATTGCTGAAACAGTATCGCCGGCCTTAACAGTATAAGTATCAGCGTTGGCAACCGTTGTTGAGATAGCGAATAAAGCTAATGCAGCAGTTGATGATAATACAAGGTTTTTGATCTTCATAATAATTAATACGCTCTCCTATAATTTGCGTGTGTTCGATTATTTACATATATTTTCTATTGGTCAAGCAGTTGATGTCTCAACCAATCAACAGTGACTAGTATAACTAGTGAGTGTTGCAGTGCAATAATCAGAACATTACGTTTTTAGGGGGTGCTTGTAATATAAGGCCGTTTTTGTAATGAATTGTAATATTTGGTAGATTGTATCAACATTACTAGAATAAAAGTAGCGGGATAAATATTTCACGACCAAATAGTATCTAAATCTATACGTTCAACACCAAGCAATCACACACCACAACACAGCACACCGTATAGACCCTTTAAAACGTCTTCTAAGCGATTTTAAGGTGCATTGCTTAATTATATATGGCGAATTGTCAAACTAAGTGCAACGGTTTGTCAAAAAATACTTCATATGGGGTTTCATAGTTTAACACTTTGCGAGGACGTTGATTTAACTGCTTTTGGCAGTGTTCAACGTCCTGTTCTGTATAATTATCAATATCTGTTCGCTTGGGAAAATATTCCCGGATTAATCCATTTGTATTCTCATTTGTTCCACGCTGTTCAGGCGAATATGGATCGGGCCAATAGACAGTAACACCTAACCTTTCGCTGATTTCATCAAGATGAAGAAATTCGGTCCCATGATCTGGTGTAATAGAATGAACAAATTCTTTAGGAATGGCCCCTAACAGTTCAACTAAGCCTTTATTTATCTCCTGCGAGTCCTTTTGCACAACCTTTTTGATAAGCGTAAGCCGACTAAGCCGATCGACAACCGTTAAAAGGATGGCGTGACCCGTTCGACCAATCACAGTATCAATTTCCCAGTCACCTATACGTTGACGCTGGTTGATAAAACCAGGGCGCTCATGGATCGAGATATAGTCGGTCTGTACTTCTCGATGTCGTCTAGTATTCTTTGAATGCCGAGTCCGATGTTTATGTCTGAGATGGCGCTGAATACCGGTATCACCACGTGAGGAGTACTTCTCACCTAAATTGTGTTGATAGATATGACGGTAAATTGTGTTGTAGCTAACACACCATTGATGTTCCTTATTAAAGCGAGCGGTAATCTGCTCTGGTAACCAGTGCAGATCTAAGATGTAATGAACAATTTGACGGCGTAATTGTGGATGGCTGTCTAATAGCCGCTTCTTGTGACAATTCTGCCGCTTTTGATGATAGTCATTATCTGCTTTGCTTGGGGAATAATTACCTGCACAACGTTTTAACTCCCGTGAAATAGTGCTTGGATTTCGCCCCAGCCGTAACGCAACAGCCCGGATAGATAACCCCTTAGTTCGTAAAAACATAAGTATTTCACGTTCTTTTATAGTAAGATGTTTATAGCTCATACCGGATACCTCGAATTGTTTGATTTGGTCGTTAAACATATTCTACCCGGTATGGGTTTATTTTTTTACTTTGTGTTGCATTTCAATTGTAAATTCGCCCTATTAAAAAAATTCTAATCACGTTCTAAAGCTGGAGACTTTTAAAAAAATCAAAATTTTGATATAGTGGATTATAGTACTTTTAGGTAACCAAGAAGTTTTTGAACGCCTTATGAAGGTTGAGTATGATGAAATTGGTTGGATATGGTGCTAATTTCTTGGTTTAGAACAAATTGGTGAATATAAAAAATGTAAATTTTATTTTGACTCATTCATAGCGTTATACACCATGTCTACCCAAGCGCGTGGCGCATGTTACCCAGATTATTATTCCTTATGAATAATAATCTGGGTAACATGCTAATACATGGAGGTGTATGTTGGTAGAAAAAGTTAAAGTTAAAAATGTAACTAAGATTTTTGGAAAGCAAATATCTCTAGCAAAAAAATTGTTGCGTGAGGGAAAGTCTAAAGCAGAGATCCTTTCGCAGACAGGTTGTACTGTTGGAGTTAATCAAGCTAGTTTTGCTGTTAATGAAGGTGAACTGTTTGTAATCATGGGGCTGTCTGGAAGTGGAAAGTCTACGATTATCCGAATGATCAACCGCTTGATAAATTCGACTGATGGGGATATTGAAATCGATGAACAAGGTGTGATGGGCCTCAGTAAGGAAGAATTACGTCACTTGCGCCAAGATAAGATCGGCATGGTTTTTCAAAATTTTGCCTTGTTTCCGCATAAGTCCGTATTACAAAATGCGGCTTATGGATTGGAGCTTAAAAAGTTTCCGTTAGATGTACGAAACAGGAAAGCTCATGAAGCATTGACACTAGTCGGCTTGACCGGGTATGACGACCAATATCCAGATCAGTTATCAGGCGGGATGCAGCAGCGGGTTGGTCTCGCGCGCGCTTTGGCCAATGATGCCGAGATTCTGTTGATGGACGAGGCATTTTCGGCCTTGGATCCGTTATATCGGAAAGAAATGCAGGATTTGTTATTGCAAATTCAAGAAAAAATGCATAAAACGATCATTTTTATTGGCCATGACCTGAACGAAGCTTTGAAATTAGGGGATAGGATTATGATCATGCGTGATGGCCATATCGAACAAATTGATAATCCGGAAGATATTTTGACTCACCCGGCTAATGATTACGTAGAACGCTTCATCGAAGGGGTCGACCGGACAAAGGTCCTGACGGCAAGTAGTGTAATGACGCAGGCCCAGGTGGTTAATATTGGAAAGGCTGGACCACGGGTGGCTTTGCGGAGAATGCGAGCCAACGATATCTCTTCAATATACGTGGTTGATAATGACAACAAATTCGTGGGTTTTGCCGATGCGCATGATGTTTCGGATCTGATTAAGAAGGGCAGTGAAGACCTGAAGTCAGTCCTTAGGACAGACGTGCCTAAGACAAGTGTGGATATGCCAATCAATGCATTGATTAACGATATTTCGAAGGCAGCAATTCCTTATGTCGTGTTGGATGATGACGATCATCTACTAGGCATCATTCTACGGAGTTCTGTTTTGGCGGCTATCGCTGGGGAAGAGGTGAGTGCTTAATGAATATTGGACAAATACCTTTAGCGGAATGGATCAACTCAGGTGTTGACTGGCTGAGTCAATTTACCGGATTTTTTTATAGTGTGACGATCTTTTTCCAGGTAATCATTGACGGTATTCAATGGGCTTTTGACTTCTTGCCGCAATGGGTCTTTATCTTGGTGGTCTTAGCACTCACGTACTGGGTTAAACGAGGACAAAAGAAAATTAGTTTCATGGTGTTTGAAGTTTTGGGGCTGTTATTGATCTGGAACTTAGGATACTGGCGTGATATGACCCAGACCTTGACGTTAGTTTTGTCGTCTAGTTTGATTGCAATCGTTGTTGGGATTCCACTTGGAATTTGGATGGCAAAAAGTTCAAGAGCTGAGATCGTAATCAAACCAATTCTTGACTTCATGCAGACCTTGCCAGCGTTTGTTTATCTAATACCGGCCGTTTCATTTTTTGGTATCGGGATGGTACCGGGGGTGTTGGCTTCAGTGATTTTTGCGACGCCACCGACAGTGCGAATGACAAACTTGGGAATCCGGCAGGTGCCAAGTGACTTGATCGAGGTAGCGGATTCCTTTGGCTCGACCAGCTGGCAAAAGCTAATCAAATTACAGTTACCACTAGCAAAAACAACAATAATGTCCGGAATTAATCAAACGATGATGCTTGGACTTTCAATGGTCGTGATTGCATCAATGATTGGCGCCCTTGGTTTAGGAACTCAGGTTTACTTTGCTGTGGGGCGTAATGATGCCGGGGCAGGATTTGCCGCAGGAATTGCTGTGGTTATTGTAGCTATTATTTTGGATCGAATCACACAATCGTTCAACAAAACATCCAAATAAAGGGGGAATGATTAGTTTGAAGAAAAGAATTCTCCGTTATTTGCAAATGGCCACAGTGATTATATGTTTGACAGCCATAGTTAGTGCTTGTGCTAAACCAGCTGAATACGACTCACATAAAAAGTTAGGACCGCAAATCAATTATACGATTACAGGGATCGAAGCTGGTGCGGGTGAAATGGCTAATACACAAACATTGTTGTCAAAATATAAGTTGAAACAGGCTAACTGGCAGATCATGCCAAGTTCTACAGCTGCGATGATTAGCACGTTATCCAAGGCAGTTAAAAATAAACAGCCTATCGTTGTTACTGGCTGGCAGCCACACTGGATGGTTGCTAAATATTCGTTGAAATTTTTAAAAGATCCAAAACATGTTTATGGTAATGGTGAATCAATGCGCACCATTACACGTAAAGGGTTGGAAAAAGATAATCTAGGTGCTACTAAGTTACTAAAGAATTTCCATTGGACAATTTCAATGTCAAATCCAGTAATGCTGAACATAAACGGTGGCATGAATAAGCAAAAAGCTGTCAATCAGTTTATTAAAAACCATCCTAAACAAGTCAAAGCATGGACAGCGGGGGTGCCAAACGGTCATGGCAAAAAAATTAAATTAGTTTATACACCATATGACTATGAAATTGCGGTAACCACTTTAGTAACGACTTTGTTGAAGCAAAAAGGATATAAAGCTACAATGCAACAGTTAGACGTGGGAGTTATGTGGAATTCGATAGCTAATGGTAGTTCTGACGCTTCCTTGACTGCTGAGTTACCAGTTACCCATGGCTTGTATGCCAAGAAGTACAAAGGTAAGTATGTTCAATTGCGCAAAAATTTGAAGGGTGCTCAAACAGGGTTGGCAGTTCCCAAATATATGAAGAATATTAATACTGTTGATGATCTAAAAAACAAATGATATTGGCTGTAAAATTTCTGGCATTGGACCACACCAATGCCAGTTTTTTTGTTATTTGTCATGTGAAGTTGATGGAATCCTTATGAAGTATCTGGAGCTTAATTGGTCTAGGTACTTTTTTATACCGTCACAGTTTGACGTGCTGGGTGAAGCCATTGGCGTTGAATCTTAATACGGTTGACAAAGTTCTCCCAATTACGGAAGCCAAAAGCAGTGTTTTTAATCTTCTTAATTCGGCCGATGTTGCCCTCTAAATAACCGTTTGAATATGGTGATTCAACGGCGTTCAGGGCCTGTTTCCGGTACTTCTTAAAGCTTTTGATGGTTGTGCCCATTTGTTTAATTAGTTGATGATATTGGCATAGGAACTAATGAAATAGGTTTGTATTATGAATGCGCAAAGACTTTATGATGTCTTGATAAATCTCATAAGTTGTTTTGAAGTCTTGCCCCAAATTTGAGACATTCGGTGACTTCCTCGGTAATAATTTTGCGTGTCAAAATCAAAAGAAAAGACGACCACAAAGGACCTATACTTACTTACCGCAGATGAACGTATCAAGATTTAGCTCTTTTGGAAGGCCAAGATAAAGGGGTTCCTATGATGTAATGACGGACAAATTGTTCGGTACATTACACCACCGTAGGAGTCATGCTTAAAAATGATCGAAAGTCAGTTATAACCACGTTATAATAAAAACAGCAAAAGGAAGTACCATCGAAAACAGGGCTTCCCGCGCAAGCCGCTTCAAAGGCGGTGGCCTTAGCTAAAGAACGATATCAAGGCGCCCCATAACCGTTCAAAGTTATGTAGGGAGGCTTTTTTATTGGTAGTGCTTGTTGATATAGTTGAGTAGCACGATTAAAAATGTGCCAAACAGCAATATCAGCGAGACTGTCTGGAAGACGCTCATTGACTGTGAAACCTTCTTGAAGATTATTCCATGTCAACTCGCAAGGGAAAAGACAGTCACTGCCCTTAAAATTGCTTAGTCAAGCATACAAAGAAATGATGGATTGACCAAGCCACAATAAACATTAAGGTATCAAGCTTCCTAGAAGCCCAATTTGATTGCATTAAGTATCAGCAAAACATCTTTTGTAGATATCCTTTTTTGAGTTCCTGGAGTTTTTCAAGTTTACGCTGATAAAGAGCGATAGTCTTGTCGAGTTGTTTGAAAAAAATGCCAATTTTCTTTTGTTCTTGTAAACTTTTAGGTAGTGTTACTTTGAACTGTGATAAAGATCTTTGACTAACACCTTTCGCAGTACCGCCGCTTGATAAGGATGATAATTCATTAAATGATTTCGGCGAACGTAACAAGACAGCCAAGAAATCATTTGTGATTTTATCTGAAGCAACATCAAAAGCGATTGTTCGTTGACTGAGAATATATTTGTTGTTGTCCGGTATTTGTGCCACATTTCCCATTGGTGCCTCTGTGGTAAATAATACTTGGCCCTTATAAAGTTCTTTTCCAGTCATCCACTTATCATATAGTTTTTGATTTCCATAATGTGCATCAGCAGATGGATCAATATAACCATTTTTTACATTAAGAGCTGAAAGGGCAAGATATCCAGACTCGCTCCAATCCATATCCAGTTTTTTGGGAGTACGTCCACGAAAATCTACTGTACGTCTAATGTTGTCGAAGAACTTACGCTGTTCCCAAGCGTCAGCAAACCCTAAAAATCTTAATTCTGGGAACTTGCTCCCATTTTTGGGGAACAATTTCTGCAAATAGCCCTGTTTAAGTGCCTTAAGCTTAGCTAACTTACGCTGGTTGACTGCGATGAGGGTGTCGAGGTGTGGTAGATTGCAAATTTAATCCGAATTTTTGGACAAATTTGTCAGCATAACCTGATACGGTGTTTGCCAGTCGAGTATTTTAAGCGGTCGCTGGTTAATTTGGAGTAACGTCGTCGTTAAATCTTGAGCACTAATGTGCTCAAAACGAGTCCCTTTAGGATAAAAATAGGTAGATTGTAAAATTAATCCGAACGCTGTTC
Source organism: Levilactobacillus yonginensis (assembly GCF_964065165.1). Lineage (NCBI taxonomy): Bacteria > Bacillati > Bacillota > Bacilli > Lactobacillales > Lactobacillaceae > Levilactobacillus > Levilactobacillus yonginensis. Next base: position 50,114 of record NZ_OZ061550.1, read on the forward strand.
GGATTAATTTTACAATCTACCGAACTAAAATCTTTGCTTGTTTTTTATCCTTTTCTAAGGATTCAATTCCTTCTGAAACTAATTCATTTAATTCAATCTTTTTTGTAATGACACGTTTGAATAGTGACCGATGGGTATCTATAATCTTAATTACTCGATCGAAGATATTGGCATATCCATAAGATGTTAATAAACTACCACCCTTTTTAAGAAGAGCTCTAACATCTACAACTGGTGGATGTTGAAATAATGCAATCACGGTAACCTTGCCACCGTTTTTAAGAGCCTGAATGGCACCAGTAAGTGTGGGTTGTACACCGGCACAATCAAATGCAACATCTACTCCCTGATTTTCCGTGATAGTGCTGATAGCGTGAGCTAATGACTTTTGGCTATCAGCACGTATTGGGTATTGAACCCCTAATTCATTTGCTAAATCCAAACGTTCCTCTGACATGTCATTTATTATGACGTGATGGGCACCAGAAATTTGTGCTATTAAGGCCGTGAACAATCCAATTGGACCAGCACCCTGAATTAAGACATCATCTCCAGGAGACACTCGGCTTGCCATAACTGCTTGTGCAGCAACTGAAACTGGCTCAACTAAAGCCCCTAAATCAAGCGGAAAGTTAGTTGGCAAGAGATGTGCAAAGGTACTTTTTACATTGCACTTTTCAGCTAAGCCACCGTTAGCCGAAAATCCTAAGAATCCTGCTGATTGATCACTACCTATAGCATGCTCACACTAATTATAATGACCAGAAAGACATTCCGGACATTTTCCACAAGCAATCATTGGCTCGACTGCAACTTTATCTCCAATTCTTAATTTAGATACTTGTTTTCCAATTTTAGAAATCGTCCCAGAGAATTCATGACCAGGAATCAGCGGAGCCTGCATATGGGTTAGCGGATGAGGCATTGTCGCCAAATCCATACCCTCTAAATATTCATGAATATCACTACCACAAATACCATTAAATGCAACCTCAATTTGAACTTCATCTGGTGCCGGATCAGGAATATTTCTTTTTTCAAAGCGGATATCCTTAGAACGTGTTTGGATACTTTGACATTCGATTTGATTTTAGTTAAATTAGATCAAAAACAGGAGTTTTTAATCCATGAAAAGCTTTGCACACCATTATAGTAGCGACATCTCTCGTGAACAATTTGAACTAATCCGGACAGATCTAGAAGGCATACGTAAGCGGACTAAGCCAAGAAAGGTTGATTTATATGATATCTTTTGTGCCCTGCTTTATACCTTGAAAAATGGGTGCGTTTGGCGCGATTTACCCAGCGATTTTCCTAAATGGGAAACCGTCTATTATTACTGGTTACTTTGGACTAAAACGCCATCTCCTGCTGGTATCACTCCTCTGGATAAGGTTTTAAAAAAATTGTCAGCCAACATCGGTTGGCTCAGAAGCGTTCAGTTTATACATCGTTCATCATTCTAGATGCTCAAAGTGTCAAGAATACCGATCCTGCTGAAAGTAGCGGCTACGATGGTGGTAAAAAGGTGAGTGGGATTAAGCGCCATCTTGCTGTAGATATCAATGGGCTGCCGATGGCAGTCCATGTGACAACCGCCAATGTTTCTGAGCGTGATGGCGCCAATGCGCTACTGGCGTTAAACAAATCACAGTTTGACCTGGTTCAACGAGTAATGGCCGATGGTGGTTATACTGGTAACAACTTTGCTCAATCAGTTCAGGCAATGATTAACGCTGAAGTCATTATTGCTAAACAGAGTGACCTTAGGCACGGTCAAGTGACCCCGCAACGCTGGGTTATCGAACGCAGTTTTAGCTGGCTAGGAAAATATCGGCGCCTCTGGCGCAATTGTGAGCGAAAGCTGAACACCAGTAAGATGATGATTAGCTTAGCCTTCCTGCGAATACTCTTGAAAAGATTCTAAACACGTTCTTAGGACCGTAAATAACAGCTGCTTTCACCATAGTCATAGTGCTTCGCTTCCTTCATGTTCAATATAGCACAATTATAAAAGGGTAGCGTCAAGAATCTTGTGTAAATGCATAAAAGATTTCTGAATTGTATAGAAATAGGGAATGCCTTCCCTTATGATATTTAGTAACCACAGAAAATATCACAGGAGGCATTCCCCATGAATGAACTTACCACAGAAATTATCGCTGCACTAGCCCAAAAGCAAGATTTGGACGAAGTTTTTCGTCACCACCTCGAAATTGCGATTAACCAGCTGCTTCAAACCGAATTGGCAGAGTTTTTGGGTTACGAACGCTACTCATACGCTGGGATTAACACTGGTAATAACCGCAACGGCAGTTATGAGCGCTCGTTTGATACGAAGTACGGCCAACTTAACCATTCCTCGAGATCGCAATGGCCGGTTTGAAAATCATACCTTGCCAGCCTACGGGCGGCACAGTGATAATTTAGAAACAACGGTCATTTAGTTGTATACCAAGGGAATTACCACTGCTGAAATTGCCGAACTCATTGAAAAAATGTACGGTGCTCACTACTCCCAAGCCACGGTTTCCAACATGACTAAAGCCGTCAATGAACAGGTTCAAGCTTTCCAGCAACGTCGACTGGCTTCACAATATGTGGCCATCTTCTTAGATGCTACTTACTTGCCGTTAAAGCGGGATACCGTTCAAAAAGAAGCCGTTCATATTGCGATTGGCATTCGTCCAGATGGTACGAAAGAAGTGCTGAACGGTAGATTGTAAAATTAATCCGACGCTGTTCGGACAAAAAGATCAGCTTCCCTTAAAATGGTGTTTACCACAAACACATCTTTTAGGAGCTGATCTTTTGTCTAGTATAACCTATTCTGAACGAATTAAAATCGAAACCTTTTGTGAACTAGGGCTGTCCAATATCCAAATGAGCGATCGCCTAAAACGATCACCTGCCACAATTTCTTATGAATTAGCTCGATGTGAACCTTACCAGGCCGAAGTGGCCCAAACAGATGCCGAATACAAGCGGTCACGATGTGGCCGAAAGACTAAATTGAATGACAAATTAAGGCAAATAATTTTAAACCATTTACGGCTAAGTTGGTCACCAGGAATGATTGCTCACGAATTTAAACTAGCGACTAAATCAATTTATAATTGGTTAAATCAAGGGAAAATTGAGTTTTCTTTAAATGATTTGCCTGAACATGGCGTGCGCCAACGGCGTAACCTTGACCAACGTTCTAAATATAATCAATCATTAGGACGGTCAATTGAACAGCGACCCATCGTGGTTAATCGACGTAATCGCATCGGTGATTTTGAATTAGATACAATTGTTGGCCCCCGTGGGCATAGTAAGGCAGTTTTATTAACCTTAATCGATCGCAAATCACGGTTCCTTTGGGCCTACCGATTAAAAAACCGGACAGCAGTAACTGTTAATGAAGCCCTAAATAAGTTTCTAGCAACTTTTAATGGCCCGGTGCATAGTTTTACGGTGGACCGTGGCACTGAGTTTAGTGGGCTAGTATCACTTGAAGCACAATACGGTATTAAGACCTATTACTGCCATGCTTATACGCCAGCTGAGCGCGGCAGTAATGAACGATTTAATCGGAACTTACGCTATTTTTATCCTAAGGGGACTTATTTTGAGCACATTAGTGCTCAAGGCTTGAAAACCACCTTACTCGAAATTAATCAGAGACCACTTAAAATACTTGACTGGCAAACACCTTATCAGGTCATGCTGACCAATTTGTCAAAAAATTCGGATTAAATTTGCAATCTACCATTACTTCTTTCTTTTATTTTAATGTAGCACTGCTTACATATTCTCCCGCAATACGGTATACCTGCGCTGTTGTTCCTCGGTCATATCCTTGTAATACTGGTCAATAAGAAGCTGGATAATCTCGTAGTCGAAGCTAACATGTTCAATTGTCTTCAGGACTTTCATATCCTTGTAAGTCTCTGCGGATACCTTAAGGGATTTTTTCTGATTTTTTGGTATAGAGGAAGATTTATTCTCTTTTTTCGTAGCATTATCTGTTGCATGGTACTCTTCTGATGGCTTTACCGCTCCGGTAACCCTTCGTTGAAGAATATTAGGCTTTTTACTTGGCATCTTACTTGGCCTCCTTATCATCTATAAATAAGCCAATCCGGCTTAATAACTCATCGGTAACTTGCTGGTACTTGTCTAACACTCGCTTATCGAAGCGGTCCTTATCGGTAATTCCATTAATTGGGAATCGTTTAATCCGGGCCATTTGAGTAACAATATTTGTGAATACATTTTCTTCTCCAAACTCATCCTTAGCAGATTGTATGATTGTCTGATCGACGCCGTTACGGGCATCGTGAAGCATTGGCAAGATACCAATTACCTCTATATCTAGCTGATACTCTTGCTGAAGTTTGGAAAGGGTATTCACATACTCTTCTGCACCGGATAGACTATCATCGTGTGTTTGCAAGCTGATAAGTGCAAAGTCTGAGAAGATAACAGCATTACGGGTAATCTCAATACTAAATGGTGGCACATCCAACAGAATTACATCATATTTCTTCTTCAATGGATTAAACAAGGGTTCCAACAGATGTGTTTCTTCGTACTCATTATTCGTATTCTGATATAAATATTTCGTGAAATCTTGGAAATCAATATATGAAGGAATTAGGTCAAGGTTATCCATTATCTTAACTGGTAAGTCTGTTAGATCTTTCTCCTGTACGCCTACCATCAGAGTTTTTTTAATTGAGTACACGGTATCTTCCTGCTGACTTTTCGTTAACATTAGTGTTTTAGTGGCGTTGGCTTGTGGGTCTAAGTCTGCAACCAACGTATGTATTCCCATTTTAGCTAAGGTATAAGCGATGAGATACGTGTTAGTTGTTTTTCCCACGCCACCCTTTTGATTACCAATCACAATGGTTAATGCCTCATCACGAGACTGTATAGCCTTTACTACGTCTGGAATATCCATAACAACGACCTCCAATTGATTTTTAGTTAGTATACCACAATTTAATAGCAAAAGGGAAATTTCCCTAAATAGTTATTTAGATATATAGAATTAGGGATATATAGAAATTGGGATAAAGGGAAAAAGGGATACTTATCGACTGAGAACACTGTTAGAATGGGAATTAAAAATATCCCTAAATAGAAAAAGGGATATAGGGATAATTCTATTTAGGGATAATTCTATTTGGGGAAAAATAGATAAAGGGAAAAAGGGAAATTAAATATAATTGTTGACAGATATCCTATGAAAGGGCTATAATAATTGGTATTGACAGTCCTATTATATGATGTGCTTTTAACATTATTTCCACCGTTTGCTGTACTAACTGTGAATCATGGGGGACACTGTCAGTAGTTCAAAAGAAGTAATACCTAAAAAACTGCATAAAAAAAACACCCACCGACTGGCATCGGTGAGCGCCACATAAAAGTCATCATCATTTAATGACTATTATATCATGGCCGGTGCGATTTTTAAAGCCCTAGGGGACAAGCTGGGGTCTAAATCCAAGGGGACACGTTTGCCAGTGCGACTTCAATAAGTCTGGCTATACCACAACAAGGTTATCTGTACGGCTGGGTGGTGAATGGTGAGCGCGACCATTAACGGCGCGGGTGGTAAAACGAAGCTTCGGCTTGGTGCCACTGATTAGTTGGTGATCGAACAAACATAAATACGTATCGTCAACGCCTACTAGGGCGTTTTTTAGTAGGTTAAACCGAAAACGTAGGTTTATAATGAGTGGTGGTAGCAATACCGCAATTGTACAGACAAGCGACGGGCGTTAACGACCGACGAACTAAGGGGAAACTTTTAGTAGTAGAATTGTACTCTGGTTCAGTTATTCCAAATAGCTGTTTCCAGGGAACAATTCTGCGCTCAAAACGTCACTCCCTCTAAACTGAATGGAAAACCGTAACCCGTCAAGACAAATTACAAAGAAAAAAAGAAAGTTGGTGGAATTGTTGGAAGGTAAGGATTACATTGTTCCATTGAATCCAGATGTTCCCATTAAGAAGACAATCTACCGGAGTTCTGCAAGAATTACTGAGCGACAAAGGAACCAAGTGAAGAGAGTTTTGCGTAGTCAAGGGTATCAGGGAAGAATTAGTAGTATTCGATACACTCGGGTAAATTACAAGTATTCATTTAAAGTATCAGTGAAGTATCAGGGAAGTGTTGGAAAATTTTTGGTTAATACAAAGAATGATACAGTTGAATTTAAGGGAATGGTACAGGAGTAATCTCAAGAAATTTCACAAAGTACCTTCCCGGTAAATCAGGGATTGAATAGCTAGACCAATTGGTTATCAGAAATTTTCACAAAGGAAAAATATCAGAGTGTTGTTCCAACGGTACCGGATAAGGTTACTTGATATAATCGTGATTATGTTAACTAGAGATTGGTCTAGCTTAAAAGTAGGAAACGTGTGCGCTGAGAAGTCTTGAGTTTACGGCTTGTTCCTCAAATTTAGGCCCATTATAAGGGGGATTGATTTAAATGCAGTCTAATTCGCGGTGGACAGTAGCTTTGGCTAAGCAATATAGTTTAGCAACCATGAAAAAGATTCCATACGTCATGATAATTGTTTTATTAATATGTATCGCTTTGATGTTAGCTGGTCGTGCGTCTTGGGGATTTAGCCTAATTGGGTTGGATTTTTTTATGTTTGCGGACTACTTGTCTGTTAAATTGGCACAGAAAAATATCAATTTTATCCTTAGCATTTTGATAGGAGCCCTAGTTTCCTTCATCGTATTTGGGATAATTACCTTAGCTTTGGGTTTATTATTTAAATGGTGATACAAAAAAGACCATCTAGGAAGGTATTATGAGGGTATCTTCTTTGATGATCTTTTTTTTGTATAGGAATATTCCAATGGAATGTAGGAACGAGAATAAGCGTAACACGGGAGTATCAGAAATTACAGAAACTTCTCAATGATATAGATAAGAAGGGTAACCTAAGAACGCCACTGGAACACTTAATTGTAACTAATAAAATTAGTCGTTTTCAGTGATTACATTAGGGTAGGCCTAAGTTAAACAAAATGAGCTGGAAGGGAAAATATATGTTTTTTTCAATATTTTTAGGATTAGTTTTGTTATCAGTTGGGATAATCTTAATTGCATTTCTATCCTCATTGATTTCATGTTAATTTAAAGCTATGAGATACGTTCTAAGACGTTTTATAACAACTTGAATATAAATATACGTGAGTAAGATAGAATGGCTTAAAAGAGCTTAGAATTGATTACAGAAAGAAATGATAACATGTGGTTAAAAATTTTTGGCATTATTCCAATGATAATGTTTATAGTTGCGTTGTTCTTAATTGGGATTGTTGGGTTAGCAATCATGATTTGGCTTATCGTTGAGTAAGACGTACCAGCTTAATGATATGAACCGAGTGACAAAACTAGATTAAAATTTAAGGCATTTCATTTACACAAGATTCTTGACGCTACCTAAAATTTTAGATTTTACGCTTGACCTAAAATCAAAAAGAAGAGGTAAGGGTCAAAAGATAATTCAACAGCGATCAAGTAAAAGGAAGCACAAAGAAAGTAAAGCAGAGCTTACACAAAAAATTCAAAAACAGTTAAAAGACTTTGCTAAACACAATCCAGAAGTTAAGCCAAAAAACAATCCTGAAAATAAAAACGATTGGCCTAGTTATTAGGTTGATCGTTTTTTAATTTATCCGGTTTATGGGCGTTGACATAGTCAGCGAATGTTTTTAAAAGTTCTTCGGTTTGTTCGACCGAGAGGTTATTAGCTTGAAAGTACTTTTCTAATAAAGCCCCTTTTTGAATTAATCGGCGAAAACGGGCTTTTCGTGCTTGTCGATTTTCATAATACTTAAATTGGCGTAACTTAAAATCTTCCCGCTCAATTTTTTGTTTTAAACGCGCTTGTTGTTCAATTAGTTTTTCATATTGATTAGGCATGGAATTCCCCATCTCCTATGACTAATGATCTACGGACTTTTCCATTAAAAACTCGGATACTTTTTTGGATAAGGACTTGATATTGTCATTAGATAAATTAGCATAATCTAAATTGGCTTGACTGATGATTTGTTTACCTAGCCGTTGTTCAATCTTATTTTTTTCGTCCTTAATTTTTTGATTAAGGGCTTTTAATTTAGCTTCTTGTTTTTCTAAGTTACTTTGAGACATAACGATCCCTCCAATCATATTAGAAATAATCACCGAAACTATATCATATAGGAAACGTTAAGTCAAAGTATAAAATTTGAAATAGCGAAGCGGAAGGCATACACTAAATTAAAGTTAAGAGAATCAGAAGACCGAGTGAAACGAGGTTAATGCGCACTTACACCCCACTAAATTCTTGTGGGGTAAATCGTGATAAAATCCTGTATTAGAAGTCGCCGATGGCGACAACAAAGTCAAAATCCATAGAATCAAAGGAAGGCGGTGACTGACATGGCAATCTTTCATATGAGTTTTAGTAATATTAGTGCTGGTAAAGGACGAAGTGCGATTGCCAGTGCTGCTTATCGAAGTGGTGAAAAGCTATTTGATGATAAGGAAGGTCGCCACTATTTCTATGCCCGATCGATCATGCCAGAAAGCTTTATTTTGACGCCAAAAAATTCACCGGAATGGGCGAGTGATCGAGAACAGTTGTGGAATGAAGTTGAAAAGAAAGATCGTAAATCAAACTCACGGTATGCAAAAGAGTTTAACGTGGCTTTACCGGTAGAATTAAGTGAATCCGAACAGAAAGAGTTATTGACAAAATATGTGCAAGAAAATTTTGTTGATGAGGGCATGGTAGCCGATGTGGCAATTCATCGCGATCACCTAGATAATCCGCATGCCCATGTGATGTTAACTAACCGCCCATTTAACCCAGACGGAACATGGGGAATTAAGAGCAAAAAGCAATATATTTTAGATGAGAATGGCAATAAAACATATACCGGAACTAGCAAGTACCCTAAGAGTAGAAAGATACTGATGGTCAATTGGGATAAGAAAGAAAAAATAATTGAATGGCGTCATAATTGGGCAGTTAGTGTCAATCAGGTTTTAGAGCAAAAAAATATTCCGGATCGGATCAGTGAAAAATCATTTACTGAGCAGGGAATAGATGATACACCAACCCAACACGAGGGAATTAATAGTAAGCGGTATGAAAGAAAAGAATTTAACCAACAAGTAAAGAACTATCGCAAAGCCAAAGCCAGTTATAAAAACAACCAAGAAAAAGCAATCAATAGAGGTCACTTAGATAGCCTAAGTAAACACTTCTCGTTTAATGAAAAACGGGTGGTCAATGAGTTAAGCCATGAACTGAAAACTTATATCAGTTTGGAGAGTTTAGATGATAAACGGCGCATGCTATTTAATTGGAAAAACAGCACCTTAATTAAACATGCAGTTGGTGAAGATGTGACTAAAGAATTATTGACAATTAACCAACAAGAAAGCTCATTAAAAAAGGCAGATGAACTCTTAAATAAAGTGGTCGATCGCACTACGAAAAAACTTTATCCAGAGCTTAATTTTGAACAGACCACACAAGCTGAAAGACGAGAATTAATTAAGGAAACCGAAAGCGAGCAAACAGTTTTCAAAGGCAGTGAATTAAACGAACGTTTAATGAATATTCGTGATGATTTATCTGCCCGACAATTATTGACCTTTACCAAACGGCCATACGTTGGCTGGAAGTTATTAATGCAACAAGAAAAGGAAGTCAAAATCGAGCTTAAATATACGCTGATGATTCATGATGATAGCTTAGAAAGTCTAGAACACGTTGATCAAGGTCTACTAGAAAAGTATTCACCAACCGAGCAGCAAAAGATTACTCGAGCAGTCAAAGACCTACGGGCAATCATGGCCGTTAAGCAAGTCATTAAAACGCAATACCATGAAGTATTGAAAAGGGCCTTTCCCAAAGGCGATTTAGATGGATTGCCATTGATTAAACAGGAACAGGCCTATACAGCCGTGATGTACTATGATCCAGCTTTAAAGCCGTGCAAGGTTGAAACAATCGCACAGTGGCAGGAAAACCCACCGAGGGTTTTCAGTACCCAAGAACATCAACAAGGACTAGCTTATTTATCGGGACAGCTTAGCTTAGATCAGCTAGAGAATCATCACTTACAACGGGTTTTAAAGCATGACGGCACTAAACAACTCTTTTTGGGTGAATGCAAAGCCGATCCGATGATTAAAAACAGTCAGATTGAGAAAATCCAAAAGCAGTTAAAAGAGCAACAAGCCAAGGACGACCAGTATAGAAAAGCAAATATGGGGCATTATCAACCGCTAAATTATAAGCCAGTTAGTCCAAACTACTACTTAAAAACGGCCTTTAGTGACGCAATCATGACTGTTCTATATGCTCGTGATGAAGATTACCAACGGCAAAGACAGGCGCAAGGTTTAAAAGAGACTGAGTGGGAAATGGCGAAAAAGCAACGGCAACACCAAACTCGAAATCGGCATGAAGATGGGGGCATGCACTTGTAATCGGAATAAAAAATGCACCGTTAAACCTGGTTAAAAGCGGCTGAACAAGGCAGAACAGAATTAGAACAGAAGCTCAATCATAAGGAGTGAACGAACATGACCACTGTTATCTTAGCTGAAAAACCCAGTCAAGCCCGTTCATACGTCCAAGCCTTTCAAAAGAGCAAAAAAAACAGGGTTACTATACGGTTAGCGACCCTGTTTTGCCCGCAAATACGCTTGTGACGTATGGTCTCGGACATTTAGTTGAACTAGCCACACCGGATAAATATGATCAGAAATATCAGCAATGGGCCTTATCTAATTTACCGATTTTCCCCGACCAATACAAGTTTGAAGTGCCAGCTAGTAAAAAGCCCAATTCAAGGTCGTTAAAGACCTGTTAACAAAAGCCGATACCATTATTGTGGCCACTGATAGTGGTCGAGAAGGGTCAAATATCGCGTGGTCGATCATGAACCAAGCGCATATTGATGTTAAGTCGAAAAAGATTAAGCGCCTTTGGTTGAATAGCCTAGAAAAAGACGCGATTATTACCGGATTCAAAAATCTTGGTGATTGGCACAAAGACTATCTGGCTTATAAAGAAGCCCAAACTCGTCAAATTAGCGATTGGTTGATCGGTATGAATGGTAGTCCCTTATATACTTTGTTGTTGAGACAAAATGGGGTGCGCGGGGTGTATTCAATTGGTCGCGTGCAGACGCCAACCTTGTATATGGTCTATCAAAGAGACCAGACAATCAAAAACTTTAAGCCGGAACCCTATTTTGAACTAAGTGCGGAAATTTTAGCTAATCAGCAAAAATTCGCCGCAAAATTAGACCCCTATCAACGGTTTAAAGACGAAGCAGGGCTAATGACATTCATGCAAGCTAAACACGTTCAGAAAGGCTCACAGGACGGTTTAATCAAGGACGTCCAAAAACAAGGTAAAAAGCGTGCTAGTCCCCAACTATTCTCGCTATCCAGTCTGCAAAGTGCCATGAATAAACGGTATCATGCCAGTGCCAGCCAAACCTTAGCGGCCATTCAGAGTTTATACGAAGCCAAGTTTCTTAGCTATCCCCGAACCGATTGTGCTTATATCACTGATGAAGAATTTGAGTATTTAGTGGCTAATCTGACGAAGTATCTGGGGTTAGTCTCTAGGCAAGTCACTTTAACCAATACCACCCCGAATAAACGTTACGTCAATGGGAAAAAGGTTGAAGAACACTACGCTATTATCATGACTAAAGTTGTGCCGACGAAAAATCAATTAGCGGCCTTACCTAAATTACAGCAACAGGTCTATGACTTGGTTTTAAGAACGACGTTAGCGATGTTTGCTGATCCGTACGAGTACGAAGAAACCACCATTATCACCCAGGTTGGCGACGCCAATTTTAAAGCAACCGGTAAGGTGCCAACTAAGCAAGGTTGGCAAGCTTTATTTGATGATCACAAAGCCGACCATCAAGAGGCAACCACCCTACCGCTCGTTCACCAAGGCGACCAAGTTCAAGCAAATCTGCAAACGCCGCAAAAAGAAACGACACCACCGGTACCCTTTACCGAAGGTACCCTGATTACGGCAATGAAGACAGCCGGCAAAACGCTTGATGACGAAGAAGCCCAGGCGATTCTCAAAGATGTGCAAGGCATTGGGACAAGTGCGACCCGGGCCAATGTGCTGGAAGTGTTAAAAAAACGCGGCTATTTGGTTACTGAAAAGAACAAGCTCCACGTCAGTGAAGCGGGAATTACTTTATGTAAAGCGGTCGAACTCGAACCCTTGCTAACTAGCCCAGAAATGACGGCTAAATGGGAGCAAGCGTTACAACAAATCAGTACCGAAGAACGCACCCCGGATAACTTTTTGAGCCAGATCAAGAAATTTGTGGCCAAGTTGATTGCTGAGGTCCCCGCGCAATTGACTGGCAGTTCAGCCATTAAGCAACAAATCAATCACCAACAGCAAGCGCAAAAAGCCGCCGAAGTCTTCTTAGAAACACCGCAAGCGACCGTTTTAAATAAACAGAAGTTTTACATTGTGAAGCCTAAGCAAGGCGAAGACTTTACCTTACCCAAGAAATGGAGCAGCAAAACCCTCGGTAAAACTGCAATCAAAGCCTTAGTCACCAAGGGTGAAACCAGCAAACTAAAGGGATTCAAGAGCAAAAAAGGAAAGTCGTTTGACGCCAAGTTAAAGCTTGACGGCCATAAATTAAGTTTTGATTTTGATTAGACCTTACCCTACCGCCCTTCACGTTGTTCCAGTTGGTGAACCCGTCATTTAGGTTTACTTTTTTAAAATCAAAAGTAAACCTAAACAATAGGTAAGATTAGCAAAGCAAAGGAGATCATAAAATGGATAATAAATTAGCAGTCATTGGGAGTGAATTACCAGTTTTGCAGGCTAAAGGAACCTACAAGTATTTAAAAGAAATCACTGGTAACGGCGCTTATTATCAAGTAGCCTGGCAAAAATTGTCTGACGGTTACGTTGCCCTTTATGGCACGGCCTCAATTCAAACGAAAGTGGCCCCCATACTGAATGATATTTTTGAAGATGAGGAGGGGTAGACAATGCCGAGTAAAGCAGACGTTAAAGCCTGGAAAGCACAATTAGTCGCTCAGGCTGAACAACAAATCCTAAAATTAACCGATAGTAGCCAATTTAAAAAGTATCTCAATACCCTGGCTAAATTCCATCATTATAGCACTAGAAACATTGATTTAATTTATGCGCAAAATCCGCAAGCCACTCAAGTCGCCGGTTTTAAGCAATGGCAGACGGCTTTTAACCGCACCGTCAACCGGGGCGCAAAAGCGATTCGGATTGCGGCCCCGATTATTAAGAAGTTAACACCAGCCGAGCAACAGCGTCTTGATACTACCGACGAACGGGCCATTGTCGGTTATCGTTATCTACCCGTCTTCGATGTGTCACAAACTAGCGGTGAACCAGTGTTAAGTGCTAAAGACTTTGTCAAAGAAAATTTGGCCGATCATCAGAATGTAACGAGCTTGTATAACGCGTTCAAAGACTATCTCAACCAGCAACCCGACCTTAAAGTCAGTGAAGTTCCTTTAGCGACGCTAAATGGGGCTAAGGGGTATTTTCAACCCAGCACTAATGAAATTGTTATTGGTAGTGATGAATCCGATAATGCTTTAAAATTGAAGACGTTATATCACGAATATGCGCATAGCCAGCTACACGGATTAAAATCAGCCTTTAAAGATCGGCCACGAGTCTATCAGGAAACCCAAGCCGAAGCGATCGCGTATGTTGCCATGCAAAATATTGGCGTTGATACCAGCAACTACTCACTCGGTTACGTGGCCACCTGGGCCAAAGATAAAGCCGTAATCCATAGCGCTTTAAGTGAGATCCAGCAAGTGAGCAACAAAGTGATTGAGCTTAGCGATGGCTTAACCAAACAATTAGGCTTACAAGAAGCCCAAAAAGAGCCTGAGCATGATTTAAAAAAGCTATCAGCCCATGATCTTAATAAGTCCTATCAAGGCTTACAACAACAAGTTCAGCAAGCAACTAATTCACAACAAAAAGCACAATTTAAAAACCAGTTACATGAGATACACGAAGAAATCAGTGAGCGAACGCAAAAGCAGCTACAAGCATTTGCTAAAAAGAATCCAGAAATTAAACAACCAGATTCTGAACCCGATCAAAGTCTAAAACGTTAGCCAGTTTTTAAAGGGCATGCTATAATGGAGACAGAAAAAGGAAGCCCCGCCGAAAACAGGACTTCCCACGCAAGCCGCTTCAAAGGCGGTGGCATAATTACAAAACTATATTAATGTCGTCCCGTAACTCGCCAAAGTTATAATCGGGGCGGCTTTTTTATTTGTGGTGCTTGTCGATATAGCTGAGGAGCGCGATTAAAAACGTGCCAAACAGCAACATCAACGAGAGTGTCTGGAAGACGCTCATTGACTGTGAAACCTTCCTGAAGATTATTCCATGTTCCCATGGGCCTCACCTCACAAGGGAAAAGACAGCCACCGCCCTTAAAACTTCCTGCGTAATCTATTATACAGGTGAATTAAGTATTGACCAAGCACAATAAAAATAGATCATGGAGTTTCATAGGATCCTAAATTTGATCAAATTAAGAATCAGCAAAACATCTTTTGTAGATACCCTTTTTTGAGTTCCTGGAGTTTTTCAAGCTTACGCTGGTTGACTGCGATGAGGTTATCGAGCTTAGTTAAAAATTCCCCAATCTTGATTTGCTCTGTTCTCTCTGGTGCCGATGTTTTGATTCTGCTCAGTAAAGGATATTTCAAATTCCACGTATCAGACGTAAGCCCTTGTGAATTTCGTTGAAATATTTGTTTCATCTCTGTTTGCTTGAATTGATAACCGAAGAATGTTGAACTCTCCCCATTGGCCGGAACAAGGACCGTATACGCAGGGCTCACAATGCCATCATATTTGGAAACGCCGCTGGCAGCCTGCCACATACGCATAGAATTATATGCAATATCGTCTTTCTTTACAAGGCAAATTACAAGTTTAATCCGAACAAGCCCGGAATCTTTCAATGGCAGTCTGTTGATGATGTATTTTTAATGGTCGTTGATTAATTAGTTCAAGTGCTGCTAGGATCTCATCAGTCGTTACTTGGCTAAAATTGGTCTTTTTCGGGAAGAACCAGCGTAACCGTCTATTAAAATATTCATTGGAACCTCGCTCCCATGGTGAATATGGATGGCAAAAATAAACTTTGATCTGATAATCCTGTTCTAAGGCCTGATAATTGGCAAACTCTTTACCATGATCAACAGTAATGGATTTTACTTGGGGACCGAAGGCCCCCATAAACTTGCTAAAGGCGGTGTTTAGAGCCTTAGCCGTTCTATTAGGGGCTTTGATGGCCCATAGAAGTCGGGTCTTACGTTCTACGAATGTAACCAGACATGATCGTGACTCACTTCGACTAGAAAGCACCGTATCTACTTCCCAATGACCAAAAGCTAACCGTTGATTAACAGTTGTTGGCCGTTGTTCGATGGAAGTCCCACTTGTAAATTTCCCACGATTTTCGCTCACTCGGTGCTGGCGGACATTCCGATTGGGTAGATCAGTCAATTTGAAGGGGAGCCAGCCACGATTAAGCCAATTATAAATTGACGCAGTGCTCAAGTTATAAGCGGCCGCAATGGTTTCTGGTGACCAGGTTAATCGTAAGTGATTGGTAATTAAAGTCGCTAATGCTGCCGTCAGCATCGAACGACGGCCGCAATTCCGCCTTTTGCGATCTGCATCTTGCTGAGCTAATTCTGGATCATAAGGTTTAACCCGGTCCAACTCATAGCTAATCGTAGCTTTGGCGACGCCTAAGGCGTCAGCCATTACTTGGTAAGATTTATTCCCCTCATTGACCAGTTGTGCTAGTGCGCCACGTTGAAAACGTGATAAAGTAGATGTACCCAAAGTAATCACTCCCTATATTGGTTGGAATTAGCTACTACCATTGTAAGTGATTGCTTTGGGCTTTTTAATTTCTGTTCGGATTAATTATAGAATTTGCCACGTTTAAATAAGGCGAATGAATTATCAGAGTGGAATAAACTTATTTCAACTGGAACACAGGCTAATCTAAACGCAGATAAAGTTAAAAATTTCCAGATGTATTTACCGAAAAATCATGACGAGATTAAGTTAATCAGCACCTTCTTCAAACAAATAGATAACACTATCGCTCTTCATCAGCGTAAGTTAGCTAAGCTTAAGGAACTTAAACAGGGCTATTTGCAAAAAATGTTCCCCCAAAATGCTAGTAAGTTCCCGCAATTAAGATTTAAAGGTTTCACTAACCCTTGGGAACAGCGTAGGTTGGGTGAACGCTTCGCTGAAAGAGTAGACCGCTCAGGTGATGGTGAAATGTTATCCGTCACGATTGCTAACGGTGTTGTGTTAGCAAACAGCCTCGACCGTAAGGATAATTCCAGCTCAGATAAATCAAATTACAAGGTTGTAGTAGATTGTAAAATTAATCCGAACGCTGTTCGGACAAAAAAGATCAGCTTCCTTTAAAATGGTGTTTACCACAAACCCATCTTTTAGGAACTGATCTTTTGTCTAGTATAACCTATTCCGAACGAATTAAAATCGAAACCTTTTCGCAAATTGCAAGAACAAGTTAGTCACTAGGACCAAATACTGATACCAAGGGATTCTCAGGGGTTGAAGTTGGTGGCGCGAGGAGCCTAGCCGCAGGCGGCGGCGAAGAGTTCGGCGGGAGTCTGGAAGCCTAGCAGACGACGAGGTGTGTTATTCAACTTGTCCGCTGTTCTAGCAACAGCCCGAGGACTTACGGCGTCTAAGGACATGCCTTTGGGAAAGTCATAGCGGACCATCCGGTTATGGACCTCATTGGTTCCCCGTTCACTAGAGGTGAACGGGTGCGTATGAAAGACTGGTGCCACTGAACGCAATGCCTCGCTCAGCAAGGCAAACTCAGGTCCGTTATCAGCGGTGATCGACTTGATAACTGGTCCATACTCTGCGAGGATTTCTCGCAGGGCGTACTCAACCGAATCGGCGTCACGCCCGTCAATCAGACGGATAAATTGGAAGCGAGTTTGACGCTCAATCAGGGTCATAATCACACTCTCATGGCCATCACGTTTACCAACGATAGTATCAATCTCGAAATGACCAAACGTCTTGCGAGAGTCAACTTCAGCCGGACGTTCTTCAATACTCCGTCCCATTACACGCTTATTTTTGTGATTAACGTGCTTGGGTAGTCGCCGCCGCATTTTCTCGGTAAGATCTAAGTTACAGACCTCTAAAAGTTGTTCGTCGATGTACTTGTACAACGTTTGGGTACAGACCATCTCGTCAGGCCGAAAAAGGTTTAACACCTTGGCGCGGCCTACAGCAGCATCTGGAGCCCAGCCATCAGTCTTAAAGTGTTCTACAAAGAAGGCTATAAAGTCAGCCGCCTGGAAGAACTTACAAGGCCTGTGGCAGGCCTTGCGGTTCTCGTGGTACCGCTGGTCGGCTAGTTCCGCCACGTAGACCTCATAGAAGACTACGTTACCGTTAACGATTTTCTTATTGGTTACCAAGCCTCGCTTGATTTCGTTGTTTATGGTTTGCGGGCTAACGCCAAGTAACTCAGCAATCTTCCGCCGAGAAAGCTTGTCGTGGTTAAAGTAGACCTCAATGTTTCCACGCTCTTTCAAAGTTAGATGGTGACCCTTGGGACGATTCATGGTAAGCTGTTCTTGCATCAAGACGAAGACCTCTTTCATTGTTTGTGTGAGAACTCCAATGATACCTGAGATTTACGTCTTGGTGTATTTATTTTGTCCTAAATTTCAAGTGGCTAACTTGATTATAAAATTCGCCATCGAAACCTTTTGTGAACTAGGGCTGTCCAATATCCAAATGGGCGTTCGGCTGAACCGATCACCGTCAACAATTTCTTATGAATTATCTCGATGTCAACCTTATCAGGCTGAATTAGCACAAACAGATGCCGAATACAAGCGATCACGATGTGGTCGGAAAACTAAGCTGGTCACCAGGAATGATTGCTCACGAATTTAAACTAGCGACTAAATCTATTTATAATTGGCTAAATCAGGGGAGAATTGGTTTCTCCTTGAATGATCTACCTGAACATGGCGTACGCCAACGGCGTAACGTTGACCAACGATCCAAATATAATCAATCTTTGGGGCGATCAATTGAACAGCGTCCCATGATGATTAATCAACGTAATCGCATCGGTGATTTTGAACTAGATACAGTCGTTGGCCCTCGTGGGCATAGTAAGGCAGTTTTATTAACTTTAATCGATCGCAAATCACGGTTCCTTTGGGCCTACCGATTAAAAAAACGGACAGCAGTAACTGTTAATGAAACCCTAACTAAGTTTCTAGCAACTTTTAATGGCCCGGTGCATAGTTTTACGTTGGACCGTGGCACTGAGTTTAGCGGTCTAGTATCACTTGAAGCACAATACGGTATTAAGACCTATTACTGTCATGCTTATACGCCAGCTGAACGTGGTAGTAATGAACGCTTTAATCGGAATTTACGTTATTTTTATCCTAAGGGGACTCGTTTTGAGCACATTAGTGCTCAAGATTTAACGACGACGTTACTCCAAATTAACCAGCGACCGCTTAAAATACTTAACTGGCAAACACCGTATCAGGTTATGCTGACCAATTTGTCCAAAAATTCGGATTAAATTTGCAATCTACCTTGAGAGACGATTTATTCATTATACGCTCTCTAAAAGTTGTCTCAGAAATCAGCTTACATCCATAATGATTAAAATGTTTAGATAGAACAAGCCAGGTCACAACTTAACAGTTGTGGCCTCTTTTTTGATACTGTATAATTAAAGGGTTAGAACCGTGTCATTACTTAATGACATAAGTAAGGAGATAAAAAGATGAAATATGGCTATGCGCGGGTCAGTACCACTGATCAAAAATTAGCAAATCAAATTGAGTTACTAAAATTGGCAGGAGCAGAAAAAATCTTTCAGGAAAAGTTTACCGGCACAACTACTGAACGACCGGAGTTTCAAAAACTGTTGCGCGTTCTAAAAACAGGCGATACTTTGATTGTCACTAAGTTGGATCGGTTTGCGCGGAACACGCGCGAGGCGTTAGCCATTATCCAAGAGTTGTTTAAAGAAAATGTCAAAGTTAACATTTTGAATATGGGCTTAATTGACAATACGCCGACTGGCCAATTAGTCTTTACAATATTTAGTGCCTTTGCGCAGTTTGAACGCGATATGATTGTCACGCGCACACAAGAAGGTAAATTGTATGCCAAGCAACATGATCCGTCATTTCGGGAAGGACGACCGAAAACGTATTCTGATGAACAGATCAGATTTGCTTATGAGTTGCGAAAACAAGGCATGACTTATAAGATGATTGAACGAAAGACGGGGATTAGTAAACGCACGCAGCAGCGTCGGTTTAAGTTAATTGAAAAAGATAGCTTCTAAATTTATTTAAGATGGCTTAAATTAGCCTAAACATGAATACTTAAATAATCGCTTACTAAAAAGATTACTGCTTGGTTTAAGTAGTCTTGAGAAATATTCATTTTGAAATTGGAGGCATTAAATTATACTAGCTTTCTATATAATATTAGTTGTGATAGGGTTCGATATGAACTACAAGAGGCCCGCTCAATTGTTAGTTGAGCAGGCCCTTTGTGGGTATTTTGATAAAGGGTTAGTCACTCTATGCTAATTATAAGTCTTAGTTTCCAAATAGAAACATATTTATCAAAATAATACAGTTTATACGATGGATGTTAGTCTCTACAATGTGTTTCATAGCAGTTGATAGTTACGGTTAAAAACCGTATGCAACAATTAATAAGAAATGCAAATTTTACTAGGGTCCGTCTGAAAACTACTTAAGTAAGATGCAAATTGAGGCAATGTAGACCGTAGCCAGATAAACATGAGCGAGCTTATCATAACGCGTTGCAATCCTACGAAAGTTCTTCAACTGATTGAAGAAGTTCTCAATCAAATGGCGCTCACAATAAACGTGGTAATCACAGGTCCACTTGTCTTTGGTATTTTCCTTTGGCGGAATGGTATAGACGCCTGCTTTATCTTCAATATACTGGCGAAGTTTCGCGGTGCCATAGGCTTTATCCGCGATAATATTTGATTGAGAAATATCGAAGCCTTCCAGCAACTCACTGGCAACTTGGCTATCATGTACTTGACCACCTGTTAGGCGAAAACCCAAGGGATTCCCTAATCCGTCAACGAGTGCGTGAATCTTGGTCGTTCGGCCACCTCGACTTAGTCCAATAGCTTGATTTTCGACCATACATTCGGCGTTTTTTTTACCCCAGTGGCCTTTTGATGCGCTCGAACGATCGTTGAATCTAAGCTCAAGTTTTCCATGTCGGGATCTTCAATCAATTCGAGAAAAACCTGTTCGAACAAGCCTGAACTTACCCAGGCTCGGAAGCGGCTATACACCGTTTTCCAAGAGCCATAGCGTTCAGGTAGATCACGCCAAGGAGCCCCGCTGCGCATGAGCCAGAGGATAGCATTGAGGGCGGTACGGTTGTCTAGGCTTGATGGACGGCCAGTCCGGTATGGTGGGAAGTATCCTTTGATTCGGTCCCACTGAGCATCTTCCAGTTCGTATCGTTTAGGTGTTGTCATCGGAATGCCTCGATTCGTTTTTCCTCAGATTATACCTGAATTTTTAGTTTTCAGACAGTCCCTAGTCTTCATTATAAAATTTTCTTAGCTGTATAAAAGCCGGCGTATTATTAGAGTCTACAAACTCTAATAATACGCCGGCTTTTATACATTATCGGATAACTAATACCGAAATTGGTGAATATTTAGCCATGTAAGCTGCTTGACTACCAAAGTGACGTCGAATGCCCCGCTTGGCTTCAGAGCCAATGATTAAAACATCTGGTTCTACGTGTGGAATAATATCTTTCACAATGACTTCACCAGGTTCACCTTCAGCTACTAAGGCTCGTACATTCTTGACACCAGCGGTTTGAGCTTCTTTTTGGTATTCTAAGATATGCTTTTCCAGCTCAGTTCGCTCGCCGTGAACGAAGCCTTTACTTAAAGCTTGATACACGTTCATGTCATCTTTTTCCAAGACAGAAACAATAACTAATTCTGCTTCATCTTGAATGGCTTGATTAATGGCATGCTTAAAAGCTAATTTAGCATCAGCAGAATCATCGACACCTACTAGGATTCTCTTAAAAGCTGTACTCATTGTTTAGCCTCACTCTCAGTTTGATGAGCTGCCAGCTTAGCAGCGTAACGTTTATTGCCGCGATATAAATCATAAATGGTCCATGCCAATAAGGCTAAAATTCCAACAATCAAAATATTGGCAATAATTGAAGATAGGTTCTGTTCAGCTGTTGACGGATTATCTCCGAAGAAACCTAGAATTGAGTCCGGTAATCCTTTAAGGTTCAAAACAGTTAGCGCAATAACTGAGAACCACCCTAAAACCTTGACCCATAGTGAGTTTTTAAAACGTTGGCCCATTTCTACCTCACTATTTGTCATCATTAGTAACGGCAACATGGAGAATGGAAGGGCAAATGCCAAGAATACTTGGGAGTTATTCATTAAATTATTTAAGGCAGTATGTTCAGCAATAGCACTTTTTCCGCTGGTAAGGGCAACACAGATCAAAACAGGAATAACTGAAATTAACCGGGTTACTAGACGACGTAACCAGAGCGGCATACGCATGTGTACAAAGCCTTCCATGATTACTTGCCCTGTTAGAGTACCCGTGATAGTGGAGTTTTGCCCAGAAGCTAATAATGCCACTGCAAATAGGACCGATAAGACCCCAGATTTAGCAACTGCAATCAAAACGCCGTTACTTAACATAGAAGTATTAGATAGCGCTTGATACAATCCGAAGAATGAAGGATCCTTGACAGCTCCGGTCTTGAAAACAGCAACCCCCATGATTAATAACAATGAGTTAACAACAAAAGCAAAGGATAGTTGAATGTTTGAATCCCAAGCGGAAAACTTGACTGTTCGAGCAATATCGTCCTCATCATCATGGTCAACTTTTCGTGTTTGTGATACGGCCGAATGCAAGTACAGGTTATGGGGCATAACGGTTGCTCCAATGATACCTAAAGCACCTGATAAGGGTGTCATACCAGCAACTGATTTAGAACCTGAAAAAGTATCGGCAGTAGGGACGAGGCCCTTAATTACGCCGCCCCAATCTGGATTTGATAAAGCCACTTGATAGACGAAAACTGCTAAGATCACAATAATTAAGCAAACAACAATAGCTTCGATTTTGCGGAAACCAATTTTAGTTAATAATAGCAAAACTAGAACATCTAAAACAGTTATGAAAACTGCAATAACCAATGGAATATTGAACAGGAGATATAAGGCAATTGCGGCCCCGATAACTTCGGCAATATCCGTAGCCATAATGGCCAATTCGGTTAAAATCCATAGGACAACCCCTAATGACTTGCTAGTCCGGGCACGAATGGCTTGGGCCAAATCCATCTGACTCACGATACCAAGTTTAGCTGCCATGTATTGTAAAAGCATCGCAATCAAACTTGACATCAAGATGACAGACATTAGTAGGTACTGGAAATTTTGCCCACCGGTGATTGAAGTTGACCAATTACCGGGATCCATGTAGCCCACGGCGACCAATGCACCAGGCCCTGAATATGCAAATAAAGTTTTCCAAAAGCTCATATTTTTGGGAACTTCAATTGTGCTATTAATTTCTTCTAGCGAAGGACCGTTAGCATATTCTATTAACTTATGCTTTTTGACGCTCCCCTTTTCTTCCTTGCTCAACTAAATCTCCACCTTTCTACAAATAGGCTAACATTTAAGCCTTTGTTATTGTACAATAAAAGTCAGAAAATTTAAACATTTTTTTAGGCATGCTTAAAATTATTCCGCTTGTGGGTGAATAAAATGAAATCAAGAACAAGTAATTATTTAAAGACTATATACGAGACTAGCTATACGCAAAGATGGACCTGTAACAAGCAACTTGCAACAATGTTAGGCGTGTTGCCTGGATCAGTTACTGAGGCAGTTAATCGATTAATTTCACAAAAATTAGTTGTTAAAAATAAAGGCCAGATTAGGTTAACGAAACGGGGCTATCAGCTAGTTGCAGATTTGATGTATCGTTACCGTCTATGCGAGATTTGGCTCGCGGATAATATTCAATTATCACTACCAGAGGTTCCTAGACAAGCATGGCTAATGTCAGCTATCGATAGTTCTGTAGTAATGGCTAAGTTAAATCAACAAATGGCTTATCCCAAAACGAGCCCATTTGGAGGTGCTTTAAAGTTAGAATCTTTTTCCAAATATCAGCACCCAACTTTGCTATCCTTATTATCAATACCAGTCGGGAAAGAAGTTAAAATTATTAGTTTTTTAGAAACACCCGCTACAATTCATTATTTTCAGCATTCTGGCTTGCATCTCGGGCAAGTATTGACCATTAATAGTAAGAATACAGTATTACCAAATATTTCAATAACTGATGTTAAGGATAATGAGTATCTGATTGATAATTCGATGGCTGTTTATATATATTGTGAGCTCTTAAGTTAAAAGCTTTTAAAGTTCTATAGTAGTCAAATCTTTATAAATAATGGTATTTATGAAGAACACTAAAATGAGAAATAGGAGATAATAATGATTAATCATCCTAAACAAAGGTCAAAATTGATTTATCAACATCAATGGAAACACCAACACACTATCAAGGCAGAACAACGTATGCTGAAGAACAAACAAAGACATACTTTTCGAGTCTTAAATTAAAATTATAGATACAGGGTAGATTGTAAAATTAATCCGAACGCTGTTCGGACAAAAAAGATCAGCTTCCTTTAAAATGGTGTTTACCACAAACCCATCTTTTAGGAGCTGATCTTTTGTCTAGTATAACCTATTCCGAACGAATTAAAATCGAAACCTTTTGTGAACTAGGGCTGTCCAATATCCAAATGGGCGTTCGGCTGAACCGATCACCGTCAACAATTTCTTATGAATTATCTCGATGTCAACCTTATCAGGCTGAATTAGCACAAACAGATGCCGAATACAAGCGATCACGATGTGGTCGGAAAACTAAGCTGAGCGATGAGTTAAAGCAAAAAATTCTCAACCATTTACGTCTAAGCTGGTCACCAGGAATGATTGCTCACGAATTTAAACTAGCTACTAAATCTATTTATAATTGGCTAAATCAGGGGAGAATTGGTTTCTCCTTGAATGATCTACCTGAACATGGCGTACGCCAACGGCGTAACGTTGACCAACGATCCAAATATAATCAATCTTTGGGGCGATCAATTGAACAGCGTCCCATGATGATTAATCAACGTAATCGCATCGGCGATTTTGAACTAGATACAGTCGTTGGTCCTCGTGGGCATAGTAAGGCAGTTTTATTAACTTTAATCGATCGAAAATCACGGTTCCTTTGGGCATACCGGTTAAAAGATCGGACGACAGCGACTGTTAATGAAGCACTAACTAAGTTCCTAACCACTTTTAATGGTCCGGTGCACAGCTTTACTGTGGACCGTGGCACTGAGTTTAGTGGGCTAGTATCACTTGAATCACAATATGGTATTAAGACCTATTACTGCCATGCTTATACTCCAGCTGAACGTGGTAGTAATGAACGCTTTAATCGGAATTTACGTTATTTTTATCCTAAAGGGACTCGTTTTGAGCACATTAGTGCTCAAAATTTAACGACGACGTTACTCCAAATTAACCAGCGACCGCTTAAAATACTCGACTGGCAAACACCGTATCAGGTTATGCTGACAAATTTGTCCAAAAATTCGGATTAAATTTGCAATCTACCTAGTGGCTATTTTTAATTATGTGATATACTAATAATTAAAATGTTCATTAGAACTGTCCAAAATTAAGTGCTGGCAATGGCTAGAATCGGTTATGCGCGCGTGAGTTCCAAGGAACAACATTTAGATCGACAGTTAGCAGCCTTAAAAGGTGTTGATAAATTATTTACGGATAAATTAAGTGGAACCAATACCAATCGGCCGGAGCTTCAGAATATGTTGACCTATATTCGGGAAGGTGATGTGGTATTAGTCACTGAATTAGATCGCTTAGGTAGAAATAATCAGGATTTAACTAAGATCATGAACACCATTCAAAACAAGGGTGCCACCTTGGACGTCCTAAATTTGCCATCCATGGCAGGGAATGTTGATCCTAATTTGCGTCAACTCATGAATAACCTCATCATTGAACTGTATAAGTACCAGGCTGAAAGTGAACGTAAGCGGATCATTGAGCGCCAGCAACAAGGGATTGCCCTAGCCAAACAGCAAGGTAAATATCATGGGCGGAAACCTCAATATGCCGAAGATGATCCCTACTTATAACACGCTTTTAAGCTTTATCAAACGGGTATGAGTGATGTAGATGTTGCCCGTAATACAGGGATTAAACGGACGACCTTTATCAGATATCGAAAGAAATTCAATATACAAAGATGATGTTTACATGATAGAATCATAGCAGAGCGGACCACTTGAAACTTCTAACTCCACTAAAATCCGAGAAATGACCAAGAAAAGTGACAACTCTTCGAATATTGTTACTTCAAATTAAAATCAAAAATGATTACCTTAAAAATTGAGGTTTTTTAATTAAAATAATATTATTTTATGCTGTGTTATCCGCAATTCTAAATCTGGATCATAGTGATATTTGATAGCTTTGTAGCAGTATGTAAATAAAATTATTATTCTGATAAAAGCAAGCAACGATTGACAATTCTGATCGTTATTTTTCGAATCATGGCGTTTTTATATTACAATGATCCTAGAAAAAGTAAAGTTATGGAGGCGATTAGATGAGTGATTTGGATCAGACAAACAGCTATCGATACGTCATTGTTGGTGGCGGAGTGGTTGCTGGCTATGCCATCAAGGGAATTCGACAGGAAGATTCAGAGGGTGAGATCTTAATTATTTCGCAAGAGGCGGATGTCCCATATGAACGACCGGCACTGAGTAAAAAACTATGGCTAGATGATGAATTTACTGAAGAGAACATTCAGATTGGTGCTGAAAATTATCCCAATGTGACTTTTAAGTTCAAGACAACGGTTACGGCTATTAATCGGCAAGATAAGGTCATTACATTGGCCGATAGTGAGCAAATCAAGTATGAACAGCTATTGCTAGCAACTGGCGGAGAACCTAGACAAATCCAGGGACCTTCTGATCCACATGTGCTAGTCTTTAGACAGTGGTCAGATTATCGCAAGTTACGTAAATTTAGTGGTCCGAACAAGCGAGTTGTGATCATTGGTGGTGGATATGTTGGTACAGAGCTCGCATCGTCACTGACCCAAAATGAGACTGAAGTTACGATGATTTTTCCAGAAAAAGCGCTGGGTGAGGGTAAATTTCCTGAGTCTATTCGGACTGAGTATGAAGCCACGTTCAAACGCAATGGTGTCACACTGATGAGTGGTCAGTTTGTCCAATCATATCAACGCCAAGGTGACCACTTGACTCTATTGACAAAGGATGGTACGGTGATCGCAGCCGATACGATCATTGTTGGGTTAGGCGTTACGCCGCGGATTAGTTTAGCTGAAGACAGTTGTTTGGATTTAGCTGATGGTGGTGTGAAAGTTAATGAGTATCTCAATACTAGTGACCCAGCCATCTGGTCTGCTGGAGATATTGCCTCTTATCCAGATCACATCTTGGGTCGGCAACGGATTGAGCACGTGGACCATGCCCGACTTTCTGGTGAATTAGTTGGCCGTAATATGGCAGGTGCTCACATGAGCTATCAGCATACCCCATACTTCTATTCCATGATTTTTGATATTTCCTGGCAAGCAATCGGTAATATTGATCCTAAATTGCAATTGATTTTTGATCGGCGAACGCATGGATCGCTTGTCTATTTCATAGATACCGATAAGTTAGTTGGTGTTTTAGTTTGGAATGTTAAGGTGAATCTTGATGATGTTCGCGCATTGCTTGCGAACGCTCCAGCTACAGATGATCTGGTGGGCTCCATTCGAGAGAAGAAGGCTTAGTATCTGGATGAGATATCGGTGAATCATTGCGTCATCACGAATGTACTTTAGAACAAAATGGCCATCATTAACGATGGCTCAGTAGCAAATAAAAACTAGCCTTGAGTCATTTTAAAGTGCATGAAGTGCAACACAAAAGTTAGACAAAAGTAAATATTATTATGCCGCTAAGGTATGTTCTCGATATTCACACGGGGACATACCCTTTGTTTTTGATGAGATTCGTCGGTAATTGAACCAATTAACATATTCTAAAGAAACTGCTTTTAATTCGGCTAAGCCTTTACACGGTGGGAATCCAGCCAAACATTCGGTCTTATAAAGGTGAAAAAAGCTTTCAATCGGGGCATTATCATGACAATTTCCCTTGCGGGACATACTTTGGATAAATTCATGTTCAGATAATTTTTTTGTATAGGAATCTAGTTGGTAATGCCATCCTTGATCGGAATGAGTGATGGGTTGAACATTACTTGGTAACTTATTGATTAATTCATCAACGGTCTTGGTTATTAGAATGCAATTGGGACTATTACTGATTTGAAATGCTAAAATTTCCTTGCTGGCCTCGTCGGTAATAGCTGAGATATAAGCCCATCGTGGTTCGCTAAGCGAATTTGCGTAATATCTGTATGGAGTACTATATAAGGCTTAGCCTGTTTAAAGTCTTGTTCCAAGAGATTTTCGGCGATCTTACCGACGGTACCCTTATAAGAGGAATATTTACTACTGTTCTTGTTCCGGTTATAAAGACTCACTTGTACGCCCAATTCATCTATTAGTCGGCGTACAACCGCATCTGCGATATGAACATCAAGCTTAATTAGTTCATCTTGAACCCACCGGTAACCGTAGGTTAACCGACCACGATACTTACCATTTTCAGCATATTTATCATTATGATTTTTGATCCTTTTACGTTCATCATGATGCGTGGCCTTCTTAAGCCCAATGGCACTAAGTATATCGCCAATTCTATAACGTTGTTTCTTGGGTAACTTGACTTGATCCGCCCTGATCTGATCAACTATTTCTTTTTTTTGATGCCCTTTGAAGGTCCGAACAGGGTCATTGATTTTTTAGGATGTCATTCTCCAACTTTGTGTCATAGAATTCCTGATTCTTTTGAGCGATCTCGCTTCGTAAACGCTCGATTTCACTCTGTTTTTCTAATTGACGAATCTGTTTTTTAGAACGTTTCGTTTTGGTTGACCTACCTTTGGGATGAGGCTCTAAGCTAGAATAGCCGTCTCGAATAAGCGTTTTTCGCCAAACACTAATCTGACAGGCTAAAACGTTGTATTTTCCGGCAACCTCGGCTAAAGACTCATCATGAGTTTGGTAGTAGTTTATCACATACCATTTAAATTCTGCCGAGAACTTACGCCGAGTTTTGTACCGCTTAAGTGTTTCAATGCCGTTCAGATGATATTGTTGAAGCCATCGATTAACTTGTCGCTTGGGTAATTGATGATTTCTTGCTAGTTCCGCTCCGGAAGTACCGTCGCTGAGATGTTCATTTATAATTTGAGCTTTTAAAACAGAACTATATTTAACCATGAAAAAAGTACCTCACAATCGTTAGACTTCTTTGTCTAACAATTATGAAGCACTTCACTAAAGGGCATTTTTAACTCTGCACAAATTGATGAAGGTAGTATCTGAGGTGATTGGTACAAGCAATATAATAACACGGATTAAGGCATAAGAAAAGCCCCTACAAGACCAAGAGTAAGGGCCAACGAATCATACATGAAAGGGCATTTTCATGCACTTAAATATTAACACTTTTTTACGTAATAAAAAAGCACTCTAGAAAGGAACTAGCGAGCTTTTTTAAGGCAAAGATTTTCTGGAATAAAATCTAAGCAAGAGGTAGATTAACTCTGGGACACTCAGAGTATAACACTTCTTCAGAACAAGAAAAGCCCCCTACCAGACTGACAGCAAGTACTCACAAAACGTAAATGAAAGAGCATCCTCATGCAAACAATATGATATCACAGATGAAAGTAATAAAAAAGCCCTTACCCATGGGGGATAGGGACTCCTTCAATCAATCAACACACATGCACGTACACAGAGATACCTCTCCACGCACTTATATACTACCACCAACTAGTACAGGATTGCAACAATCCATAACCCAATCCAGTCAATGGCACATACAGCACCAATGAATCCCCAGTTGAGAAAAGTGGATACCAGAAATATCCAAAAGCAGGATTTCCGTAGCGTTTTCAAGTCGGCATAACTAAGTTGTGACTTACATTCCTCTTTTCTACGTTTGGATCTCTGTACCCGATTTTCATGATGATACCATCTGGACATTGACGCAATCTTAAAAATATCTCGAAATATTTCTATTACTTTCTTCTTATGGTTCTGGTGCAAAATTATAAATGGGCTCACATGAATTGATCGTTCTGGGCTATAGGCAGTTTACGCTGCCAGCATTTGTTTTAATTCATTGATCACTGAAAAACCAAGGAGACTTCCGTTTCTTCGGTTTTCTTTCCTCATTGCGTGAATAACTTCAACTCCAGCCAGGGTACTTGCTGCCGTGCGTATGTTTTGAAATCCTGCTGACTGACGATGTCTTTTGATAAATCGATGATCTTGTTCAATTAAATTGTTGCGCTATTTGGAACATTGATGGGCCTTTAGGTCCATCAAACCGTCTTTAGCCACAGGTTTAATTGCTCTGAGCGTTGCGCCATAGTGGTGAACTCAGCGCATGATCGTTGTATGGTTTACCGAAACACCCCGATCAGCCATAATTTCAACGATATCACGATAGCTTAAATTAAATCTAAAATAATAGCCAACGGCTAATGTGATGATATCTCGATTAAAATGACGACCTTTAAACCCAATTCATGTCATCAACTCTCAAGAAATTTCTTTCATTCTACCAAATTATGGGTGCTACTAAAGCTTTGCACCAGAACCGTTTCTTGTTGGTGGGCGATCTAGATTGTTAAAATAGTAAATTTCTTTCTCAACAAATTTCATTAGTTCCTAAAAGGAGTATTTTTAGTTGAATTTGATTGACTTATTTTTAGAATGATTCTAAACTATATTTGGACCTTTTTTGTAAGTAGATTCATCTTATTATTTGTCACCCATCTATTAGGAGGCTATATTTTTTATGTCGAAGACAAAAGTTATTGTTGTTGGTGCCTCGCACGGCGGCCATCAGTCGGTTTTGGAACTTACTCACAAATACTCAAACCTAGATATTAAACTATTCGAAGCGGGAGATTTTATTTCTTTTATGTCCTGTGGTATGGAATTATATTTAGAAAACAGTGTAACGAGTATTAATGATGTCCGTAATTTTAAACCTGCAGATCTCGAAAAATTTGGGACAGAAGTATATGCCAATCATGAAGTGACCAAAATAAATCCAGAAAATAAGCAAGTTACCGTGAAAGATTTAAGATCCGGTAAGATACAGAGCTATGATTACGATAAATTAATCTTAAGCTCAGGCGTAACTCCAAACGATTTACCCGTTCCTGGTCATGAGCTAAAAAACGTTTATTCAATGCGCGGCAAGGATTGGGCAGAAAAGATCAAAGCAAAATTATCTGACCCAGATGTTAAAAATATTACTGTTATTGGTGCTGGTTACATTGGTGTTGAAGCTGCTGAAGCCAGCATCAAAGCTGGAAAGAATGTTACATTAATCGACATGATTAATCGGCCTCTGGGCAACTACCTAGATACCGAATTAACAGATATTTTATCAAAAGAATTGACTAGCAAAGGCGTTCAAGTTGTCACTGGCGCTAAGATTGAATGCTATGAAGGGACTGAATCGGTTTCTGCTGTTAAGACCAACGATGCAGAATATCCTAGTGACTTGATCATTCAAGCTGTTGGAGTTAAACCTAATACTGATTGGTTAAAGGGAACGGTTGAACTAGATAAGCGCGGGTGGATTAAAACTGACAAATATTTGAGAACTAATCTGCCTGATGTCTATGCCATAGGTGATGCGGTGTTGGCCTATTCAATTCCTGCTCAGAGGAACATGCCGATAGCTTTAGCCACAGTTGCCCGACGTGAAGCCCGTTATGTAGTGGAACACATCTTTGAGAACACACCGTCTATGCCATTTTCAGGAGTAGTCGGCTCATCAGCATTAAGTGTTTTCGACTATCACTTTGCCACATCAGGTCTGAATATGACCACAGCCCAAAAGGCCGATATTAAGATTAACACATCTTTTTACAAAGACACTTTACGTCCAGCTTATGTCCCTATGGAGAAGGGAAATACAGAGGTCTACGTAGAGCTGGATTACAATCCAAACACTCATCAACTATTAGGTGGTGCTGTATTGTCAACTTATGATATCACTGCCCAAGGTAATGTTATTTCATTAGCCATCCAACAAGGATTAAAACTGGAAGATTTAGCCGAAGCTGACTTTTTCTTCCAGCCAGGCTTTGACCGACAGTGGAGCCTATTGAACTTAGCAGCCCAACGTGCTCTTGGTGAACTTGAGTTTACAAAATAGAAATTGTAACGACCACTTATAACTTGCTGTTTAGGATCACGAATAAATCAAAAAGAGGCTGTGACATAAGTCTCCACAAATAAGACGGTCTAGTGAGAATCTTCGGATTCTCACTAGACCGCCTTTTGATATAATGGAAAATAAAAAAGGCATCGGTCACACCCGATACCCACAGATTATCCCCGAAAGGACATCTAAATATGCAAGACTATTATGGTAGATTGTAAAATTAATCCGAACGCTGTTCGGACAAAAAAGATCAGCTTCCTTTAAAATGGTGTTTACCACAAACCCATCTTTTAGGAGCTGATCTTTTGTCTAGTATAACCTATTCCGAACGAATTAAAATCGAAACCTTTTGTGAACTAGGGCTGTCCAATATCCAAATGGGCGTTCGGCTGAACCGATCACCGTCAACAATTTCTTATGAATTATCTCGATGTCAACCTTATCAGGCTGAATTAGCACAAACAGATGCCGAATACAAGCGATCACGATGTGGTCGGAAAACTAAGCTGAGCGATGAGTTAAAGCAAAAAATTCTCAACCATTTACGTCTAAGCTGGTCACCAGGAATGATTGCTCACGAATTTAAACTAGCTACTAAATCTATTTATAATTGGCTAAATCAGGGGAGAATTGGTTTCTCCTTGAATGATCTACCTGAACATGGCGTACGCCAACGGCGTAACGTTGACCAACGATCCAAATATAATCAATCTTTGGGGCGATCAATTGAACAGCGTCCCATGATGATTAATCAACGTAATCGCATCGGCGATTTTGAACTAGATACAGTCGTTGGTCCTCGTGGGCATAGTAAGGCAGTTTTATTAACTTTAATCGATCGCAAATCACGGTTCCTTTGGGCATACCGGTTAAAAGATCGGACGACAGCGACTGTTAATGAAGCACTAACTAAGTTCCTAACCACTTTTAATGGTCCGGTGCACAGCTTTACTGTGGACCGTGGCACTGAGTTTAGTGGGCTAGTATCACTTGAATCACAATATGGTATTAAGACCTATTACTGCCATGCTTATACTCCAGCTGAACGTGGTAGTAATGAACGCTTTAATCGGAATTTACGTTATTTTTATCCTAAAGGGACTCGTTTTGAGCACATTAGTGCTCAAGATTTAACGACGACGTTACTCCAAATTAACCAGCGACCGCTTAAAATACTCGACTGGCAAACACCGTATCAGGTTATGCTGACAAATTTGTCCAAAAATTCGGATTAAATTTGCAATCTACCATATAAACGCATTCCGCTTAATTTAAACGGGCAAAGTATACATCTAAAAGGTGAACGTGTTGTCTGAGAGCGCGTAATTATTTACTTTTTTCTTTGTTAGCATCGCTGGATTCCAAAGCCTGCATTTGAGTCGTAAGCGTATTTTGTTCAGGTTAAATTAAAATTGCAAGTTACTTATTACAAGGTACAAGTTACAAGTTACAAGTTACAAGTTACTTGTAATCTGTATCTGGGTGACTCTTTTTATAGCTTCGAAGCCCACGCTTTATTATGTCATCTAAAATCTCAACCATTTTTGTATTTTCTTCGAAGGCAATTTTTCGAATATCATTGTAAAATGATTCTCTAACTCGTAATGGTTTTGTTTTTTCTTTTCGTTTAAAAGGAGAGTCGCCATCTTTTAATTGACTCTCTGCATCAATCTGATCTAAAAGACTTTTCTTTTCCGGCATATTCTACTCCTCCAACAGGTTAATTCGTGATAGAGCTTCATCTAACACTACTTGATACATATATAAAGCCCTTTTGTCCCACATATCCTCATCTTTAATTCCACTTTTTCCGAAACGTTTAACACGTTCTCTTTGAAATACGTTCCCATGAAATAGGGCTTTTCCAAAGGCTTGATTAGCGGCTTTCAACACTTCATGATCGACAGGTCCGTCTTTTTTAACCAGATAGGCAATAATGCCAAGCAAATCAAATGATTTGTCATAGTCTTTTCTAAGCCCTTGAAGATAGCTTACAAATTTTAAAGAACTTGAGTAAGATTGCTCTTGAGTCTGCATAACCATAATTACGTAATCTGAGGCTAAAACGGCATTATTTGTATATGCTGATAGCGTTGGCGGAACGTCTATTAAAATATAATCATAATCATTTCTAATTTTTGTTAGCAAAGTCTTTAAAAATAGTGGTCGGTCACTTTTCTTATACTCTTCAAGCATATCAGGAAGCAAAGATAAGCTCCAATCACTAGGCATCAGATCAAGGTAATCTGTGACGTGTGCAATGGACTCAGATAAATCCAGATTCTTAATACCATCAGTTAAACTTTTGGAATTTTTTTGTTTGAATACAGGAAATGTTTTTTCTATAATTTCACTAGCATTTCCTTGTGGATCAAAATCAATTAATAAGGTTTTTCTATGGGCTTTATTTAATAGATAAGAAAAGGTTACACAAGTTGTTGTTTTTCCAACTCCACCTTTAAAGTTTCCTATCGTGATCGATGTGGTCATACAGGATCCTCCAGACTTGAACTTATTAGTTCATAGTCATTGTAATGCAACGAGCATAGCAATTCAACGTAAATATAAAGATACAAATTACAAGTATCAAATTACATGAAACTTGTTACAAATTACTTTTGTTATTTTTGTGATTTTTGTTTATAAACAAGCTGAATAGTGGTATGGTTAATTCATAAAATAGAACATAAAAAAACACCCACCGACGGTAATCGGTGAGCGCCACATAAAAGTCATCATCATTTAATGACTATTATATCATGGCCGGTGCGATTTTTAAAGCCCTAGGGGACAAGCTGGGGTCTAAATCCAAGGGGACACGTTTGCCAGTGCGACTTCAATAAGTCTGGCTATACCACAACAAGGTCATCTGTACGGCTGGGTGGTGAATGGTGAGCGCGACCATTAACGGCGCGGGTGGTAAAACGAAGCTTCGGCTTGGTGCCACTGATTAGTTGGTGATCGAACAAAAATAAATACGTATTACCAACGCCTGCTAGGGCGTTTTTTAGTAGGTTAAACCGAAAACGTAGGTTTATAATGAGTGGTGGTAGCAATACCGCAATTGTACAGACAAGCGACGGGCGTTAACGACCGACGAACTAAGGGGAAACTTTTAGTAGTAGAATTGTACTCTGGTTCAGTTATTCCAAATAGCTGATTCCAGGGAACAATTCTGCGCTCAAAACGTCACTCCCTCTAAACTGAATGGAAAACCGTAACCCGTCAAGTCAAATTCCAAAGAAAAAAAGAAAGTTGGTGGAATTGTTGGAATGTAAGGATTACATTGTTCCATTGAATCCAGATGTGATCGTTAAGAAGACAATCTATCGGAGTTCTGCAAGAATTACTGAGCGACAAAGGAACCAAGTGAAGAGAGTTTTGCGTAGTCAAGGGTATCAGGGAAGAATTAGTAGTATTCGATACACTCGAGTAAATTACAAGTATTCCTTTAAAGTATCCGTGAAGTATCGGGGAAGTGTTGGCAAATTTTTGGTTAATACAAAGAATGAGACAGTTGAATTCAAGGGAATGGCCTAGATGTAATTTCAGTGAATTTCACAAACTCATTTTCCCCAATTAAAGCCAATCTGCGACCTATACCACTTCTTTTTTGGACAAGTTCACAATCAAAAAATAACGGAATGTGGAAGTACCGCGGTGAATGTGGGTTACTTGGGATAAGCCGCCTTATGTAAAGTAGAAATTGGTCTAGTAGAAAGCGGGAGGAAATCAGGTTGGAAAAGTTCGATGGAAACTTATTTTGTCCGGGAAATTCAAAAAAGCAAATAAATCAGTTTAAAAGAATGATCGCTAAGGATAACTTACCAGCCGTTAATAAGTCAGATAGATATTTACAAATGAGGAAAATTTCGGGTTCAGAGGATTCATATTCGTTAGATATTTTCTATAAAAAGGAAAAAGTCGGCCATTTCTATGTTAAAATTTCGGAGCCAGCTAAACTCACTGAAAAAATTTATAGTACAATCAATGAGCAATCGGAAAAAATGTTTCGTGAAGAAAGCGTATATGGAATTAAAGATTTAGCTGGGTTGGATCGTGCAAACAATTCGATATATGGTGGTTTTGGAAATTATGAGCCTTATCCCACGATTACATCTAAAGCTGCGGGGTTATGGTATAAGCTAGCTACTAGTCAATTTTTTAACAATGGTAATAAGCGTACTGCAATGTTAGCGGCCATTTATTTATTGAACATTAATTTTTATTCGTTTGATGTATTTGATGGTAATTATATGTATGACTTATCTTTGCAAGCTGCTAATCAGGAAATTAATGCTAAATATATCGAACGTTTTATCAACAAGCACGTTTCTTTGAATTATGAAAATATGGCTAATGCTTTGGAAAATGGCAACATCGACTTTTCAATCCCAATTGTTTTCAATAATACGAAATAGGTGTAGTATACTACTCAAAAGGAAGGGAGTTATCTCATGATGATGCGTATGCCAGCAAACAATATTGAGAATGGACGTAGTAATAAGGATGTTCAGAAAGCTAATTTCAAGACGGCCATATATAACTCATTAAATGATACGGAGACAATTAAAAAGAATTTGAATGATATTCTCAGCAACAAAGAAGTTAGGCGAGCTGTTGAGAAGCTATCAAAAGTTTAGCAATACTAAAAAGGCTCCCGGTTTAACACTGGAGGCCTTTTTTATAGGTTACATATTTTGAGGATGAATGTTTTTATCTTCGTAGCTTTTACTTGGGTGCTGTAACATGATGAATACTGCTGCGACAATTAGAACAACTATTGCTGGAAAGGCCATTGCCGCTGTAAATCCAAATAGTGCGCTTCCAATAATTCCTAGAACGGATCCAACTAATGAAATTCCATGTTTGTGTGACTGAATTAGAGCGATTATGTTTAGTACAATGCCGATCCAAGCCATAACATAGAAGAATGTTGCTACTGAGTCAGTAGATTGCAGTTTTAATTCCATTCTTAATTTTAATTGGGGTTATTTGTCTAGTTGTGGGGTTCTGGCATGATTTTAAAGACTTAACGGTCATTCAAAAAACCGGTATTATCTTGTGTGTAATTGGATACATCGTTCCGGTTGTGTTAAATTAGGTAATGAGAATTTTTCACTTAGGCTAAGGGTTAGTGTTCTGGTGCATGGTTATTGCGGAATGGAGAAGTAAATATGGCGAAAATAATGAAGATTATGGTTATGTTGTTGGTGCCACTTGGATTTATAACTACTGTAGGGGTAACAGCTCAAGCTAAAGCACAATCTACACCTAAATCTATACGAGGCACCTGGTATCAGTATAGAGGTAAAAATAAATTCTTTGTAATAGGCAAATTCTATAATTAATCCGAACAGAAATTAAAAAGCCCAAAGCAATCACTTACAATGGTAGTAGCTAATTCCAACCAATATAGGGAGTGATTACTTTGGGTACATCTACTTTATCACGTTTTCAACGTGGCGCACTAGCACAACTGGTCAATGAGGGGAATAAATCTTACCAAGTAATGGCTGACGCCTTAGGCGTCGCCAAAGCTACGATTAGCTATGAGTTGGACCGGGTTAAACCTTATGATCCAGAATTAGCTCAGCAAGATGCAGATCGCAAAAGGCGGAATTGCGGCCGTCGTTCGATGCTGACGGCAGCATTAGCGACTTTAATTACCAATCACTTACGATTAACCTGGTCACCAGAAACCATTGCGGCCGCTTATAACTTGAGCACTGCGTCAATTTATAATTGGCTTAATCGTGGCTGGCTCCCCTTCAAATTGACTGATCTACCCAATCGGAATGTCCGCCAGCACCGAGTGAGCGAAAATCGTGGGAAATTTACAAGTGGGACTTCCATCGAACAACGGCCAACAACTGTTAATCAACGGTTAGCTTTTGGTCATTGGGAAGTAGATACGGTGCTTTCTAGTCGAAGTGAGTCACGATCATGTCTGGTTACATTCGTAGAACGTAAGACCCGACTTCTATGGGCCATCAAAGCCCCTAATAGAACGGCTAAGGCTCTAAACACCGCCTTTGGCAAGTTTATGGGGGCCTTCGGTCCCCAAGTAAAATCCATTACTGTTGATCATGGTAAAGAGTTTGCCAATTATCAGGCCTTAGAACAGGATTATCAGATCAAAGTTTATTTTTGCCATCCATATTCACCATGGGAGCGAGGTTCCAATGAATATTTTAATAGACGGTTACGCTGGTTCTTCCCGAAAAAGACCAATTTTAGCCAAGTAACGACTGATGAGATCCTAGCAGCACTTGAACTAATTAATCAACGACCATTAAAAATACATCATCAACAGACTGCCATTGAAAGATTCCGGGCTTGTTCGGATTAAACTTGTAATTTGCCAATAAAAATTACGAAAAATAATGTGTATGTAAATAGTAAGTTGACGTATAGCACTAAGAAAAGTGGAGCAAATAAAATTTTTATCCAGAGCTTAAGTAAGAAAGTTACTCACGGCTCTGGGGTTAGTTACATTCTAAATGGTCATTATAAATATGAGTATCAAACGTTTGGAGAGTTTTGGTTATCGAAAGAAAAGATTTCGAATCGCAGAGTTTTAAAGAATTATCACCACATGGATCATTATAATGTGTTTACTAAAAATAAAATTAAACATAATTATTCTTACCACAAGGACAGCTTCAAAGATATTGGAAGATAACTACAAAAAAGCCATCTAAGAAGTTATTATGAGGGTATCTTCTTAGTTGGCTTTTTTACCTGAAAATTCCAATGGAATGTAGGAACGAAACTAATAGTAACACTGTGTCGATCGCTGAACAATAACAAATGGTATTGGTATTGCGCTTTTTTAAATTCTGTTGATAATTAAACAGTATGCTAGGTGGCAATATGATGGTAAATTTTATTGAATTCGTGTTTGGTTTTATAATTGATGCTATATCTTTTTCAATTCCAGACTTGCTTTTTGGACTTCCTAGAGTAAAACTACAGAAAAAAATTGCGATCAAGGCGAAAAAGCTTGGCTTATCTGCTGGTGATTTAAATAAGCTTGCTAATAAATTGCCATATACGATCACTGAGAAAAAGGGCGACTTTGATTTTTTTAATTGTTCTTATAGAGATTTAAAGAAGCTGTTAAATAAGATAAATACTAAATAAAGGGCCATTGAAAAGATAATTTTCAGTGGCTTTTTGCTTAGTATTTTTTGCCTTGCATATTAATTGGCCCCGACAATGTAGGTTTAACTTTCTTGCGTGGCATATTTTCCTTGTGACGTTTATACAGCAAGTAGAAGCATGTACCAGCAATGATCAGCAACGCGGGCCATGACGTAACAATCTTCCAGACGTCGATCAGTAGCATGATGCCTATGATCCACCATATCCACTGTGTGAAGAACTTGTATCCTGCCCATATAACTATGAGTGTTAGCAGTAAAAACATTGTGAGTGCCTCCTGTAACAGATAACTTCGATCATTAGTAGTCCATTCGCGTGATTTCAGGAGCTGACGTCAAATAATCATTAATGTGATCTAAGAAATTCTGAAAGTGGGGAGTTTCGTTGTGAGATTCGACTGCTTCTTGATCCTTCCAATGTTCGATTATTTCGTAATCGTTGTCGTTGAACAATGATTTAAAGTGACCGTAGAATTCATTACCAGCTTCCTTTGAAGAACAGACAACCAATTTGTTTACAAACGTTTCATACTGTGACGTCATTTCGGGTTTTACATGCAAAGCAACGTTAATAATTTTCATGAAATTACCTCCTATTGATTAATATAATAATACCGCTAATCCTGAGGACTAGCGGTATTATTGTTAAAATAACCGAATTATACAGGGTTAAGGTCTAGAGCGGCCTGTTAAACAATAATCTGATTTCATGCAATAATAACACTATGGTTATTATTTAGGCAAAATTGACTTTATTTGTTTGGCGCACATAAAAAACGTGTTAAAATACTTTTGGAGGTGATAATAATGACCACAGTAAAAGTCGATCTTAAACTAAGCGAGCAGTCAACTAAGCTACCTGATGGTTCAACTATCTATATATCTGATATGTATAGAGGCAGGCATTCAGATGTTGTGCACTTTAAATTTTTTAATAGCCCACACATGAATTTTTGCATTAACAAAGAAAGACTAGTTAACAACGCACACATAACGGCTCATGATCTTGCTAAGTATGAAGAATTCCTAATTAAATTGATTTAAGTTTTTTATAAAAGTCCAATTGATGTTGGTATCTTATAAAAGAGCTAAATTGCAGATTCCCTAATTAATCCGAACATAAAAGAGGCCACCTAAAAATAGCCTAGGCGGCCTCTTTTATATATCATTGTGCACATCATGAATGATAATAATTAACCTTCAAACACCATATCAGTCATAGATTTTTCTAATCTGTAAATGATTTCATGCTTTTCAATATAATTTATCCAGTTAGCACGGTGTTTACGTTGAGCAGATCCCATAGATGCACTAATTTTATTACGAATGCTGATAATGAATTGGTAGCGTCAAGAATCTTGTGTAAATGAAATGCCTTCGTACATATAATATGTATCTAACTTAAATAAATGATGCTTCCAAGGTGTCCTGGAGTCCTTTGAACCCTCGGTGGATCCGCTTCAGAGACTTCTCGTTATAAACATTAAACTGAGAAACCAGGAAGCGATCCAGTGAATCTTCCGTTGGAAATTGTTCTTTGTGGTGGGTGGTGCGCTTGAGATGCTTATTAAAGTTCTCAATCAGGTTAGTGGAGTATAGTGATTGCCGGATAGCTGGTGGAAAGTCCATGAAAGTGAGTAAATTCGGCATTTTAAGCAGATCTTTGATTAATTTGGGATAGGTCTGATGCCAGTTGTTGGCGAACTCATTCAGTTTCAGTTCGGCTGCTTCACGGTTGGCGGCCCGATGAACTTGTTTAAAGTCACTGATCACGGCCTTGCGGTCTTTTACGCGAACTTTGTTCATCAGATTCCGCCCAACATGAACCAGGCAACGTTGTCGTTTGGCTTTAGGGAAATGCCGATTCAAGCCTTCATCCAAACCAACTAACCCATCGGCCACAAACAACAGCACATCTTTAACGCCCTGCTTGATC
Source organism: Levilactobacillus yonginensis (assembly GCF_964065165.1). Taxonomy (NCBI): domain Bacteria; kingdom Bacillati; phylum Bacillota; class Bacilli; order Lactobacillales; family Lactobacillaceae; genus Levilactobacillus; species Levilactobacillus yonginensis. Next base: position 90,905 of record NZ_OZ061550.1, read on the forward strand.
AAGGTTCCCAGCAGTTCAGTCCAGATTCCAGTCGATTCCGTTGGCGCCACTTGGTAGTTCAGCACTTCTTTCGTACCATCTGGACGAATGCCAATCGCAATATGAACGGCTTCTTTTTGAACGGTATCCCGCTTTAACGGCAAGTAAGTGGCATCTAAGAAGATGGCCGCATATTGTGAAGCCAGTCGACGTTGCTGGAAAGCTTGAACCTGTTCATTGACGGCTTTAGTCATGTTGGAAACCGTGGCTTTGGAGTAGTGAGCACCGTACATTTTCTCAATGAGTTCGGCAATTTCAGCAGTGGTAATTCCCTTGGTATACAACTGAATGACCGTTGTTTCTAAATTATCACTGTGCCGACCGTAGGCTGGCAAGGTGTGATTTTCAAACCGGCCATTGCGATCTCGAGGAATGGTTAAGTTAAGTTGGCCGTACTTCGTATCAAACGAGCGCTCATAACTGCCGTTGCGGTTATTACCAGTGTTAATCCCAGCGTATGAGTAGCGTTCGTAACCCAAAAACTCTGCCAATTCGGTTTGAAGCAGCTGGTTAATCGCAATTTCGAGGTGGTGACGAAAAACTTCGTCCAAATCTTGCTTTTGGGCTAGTGCAGCGATAATTTCTGTGGTAAGTTCATTCATGGGGAATGCCTCCTGTGATATTTTCTGTGGTTACTAAATATCATAAGGGAAGGCATTCCCTATTTCTATACAATTCAGAAATCTTTTATGCATTTACACAAGATATTTTACGCTCTCCAAAAACGAACCAAATAGATTATATTTGGCAGATTTGGAAGTAACAGCAAAAGACGTTTATATTAAGCGAGAGCCATTAAAATCGCCTGAACCCCTTGGTACAAGCGGACTTCTCAAAAAGAGACAAGATCTAGACTATACTAATAATTTAGATACTAATAGATACAATATAGATACTCAAAAGTTGGACTTTTCCACAGCCAATTTCTCACCAGCAGAAATTCAAAAGCAAAACCAGGATTTGGTGAACCATGCTAATGATTTCTTAACTGACGAAGATAGTGGCTTACCGGTTTTCTTAGAACCAGAAGCTGTACAACTACTTAGTTTTTGGTGCCGTAACCCGCAACAGATGCGTCGCTTCGTTGGTATTATCTTAAATGCTAAGTACCGAGTTGAGAAGGATCATAAAGATATTGGCGTCATAATCCCACTGGACGGCGAAGAA
>NZ_OZ061551.1 GCF_964065165.1 Levilactobacillus yonginensis
TACACCGGCACCCCCATCTTTAATGAAAATAAGAAACAGCTCAAGGGTGATCTAGCGGTCACGACTGAGGAGCTATTTGGTAAAGTCTGTCACGTTTATAACTTGCGAGATGCCTTAGAGGACCAAGCCGTGTTACCGTTTAACGTCGAACATGTAACAACAATTGGCAAAGATACGTTAATAACCCGGGCCCTCGAGAAAGAAACCCAGCGCGTCAAAGCACGTCGCGATAAGCAAGGCCGCCTGCTGAGTACAGCTGATGAAGCAAAAATTCAAGCCAAGATTCAAGCGATGTCAGTAAAGGACTTGGAAGAAACGTATTTAACTCCGGCTGACTTTGAGACCGATGAACATATTAACCAAGTTGTTCAATATATTTTACAAAAAGGCCCGCGTAAAACGAGTTTGGGTCATGGCAACTACAATGCTATTTTGACCACCAGCTCCATTGAAATGGCGCAACGCTATTATCAAGCCTTTAAGGCCGCTAAAAGGACTATTCACAATCAGCTAGATCCTGATTGGCCCCGAATTGCGATTACTTATTCATTAAGTGAAAACGAAGATCAGAGTGCGCGAAAACATGACCAAATGGCCACCATTTTAAAAGATTATAATCAGCAGTATCACACTAATTTTGATTTAGTCGATTTGAATCTCTACAACGAAGATGTCGCGAAACGGGCCGCCCGGCGTGAGGCGGTCTTTGCTCATTTACAAACGGATCAAGAAATTAATTTAGTGATTGTGGTGCGGCGATTATTAACAGGCTTTGATGCCCCTCGGCTAAACACGCTCTTTGTTGACCGTACCCTAGCCTATCAAGAACTCATTCAAGCTTACTCACGCACTAACCGGCTCCAAAACCGAGAATTAAAACAAGAGGGTCAAATCGTGACCTTTCGGGTGCCGGCAATCATGGAAGCGAATGAACGTGAAGCTTACAAGTTATATAGTGGCGAAGGCTCGTTTAATGTCATCATTCGTCCCACTTATCAGCAGGCCGTCTTAAAATTTCAAAAGGCTGTGGTGGATTTAAAAGCCATTGCTCAAACGCCGACGGCGGCCGATGACCTGAAAGGAACCACTGCCAAGGTACAGTTTGTGAAAGCCTTTCGCCAAGTGAATCAGCAATTGAATTCCTTATCGATGTACAACGATTTCACTTGGGAAAACAGTGAAAAGGCCTTTGGTATCGCTCAGCCCGAAGTAGAATCCTATACGGGTAAATATTTGCGAATTAAAGCGGCGGTTACTAACCAAGAGCCTGAGAAAATCCCCGAAGAATTAGCCGCCTTAGACTTTTCCTTAGCTGTTGGCTCAGTCGTCTTGGTGGACTATGATTATTTGACGCAATTAATTCAAGACTGGATTGATGAACAGCAACGGTACTCGACACCCGATCAGGCCCAAGCGCATATGACAGATTACCTGCAAAACAGTGCCAAAGTACAGGCTAGTTTGAATAAATTGGCGGAAACGCAACCGCAACAGGCCCAGTTAATTCGCGAAGCCATGCCTTATATTGAGCAACAAATGCAACAGTCTCAGCAACAGAGTGACCAAAATAAAGCACCAGTAGCGTTGAATGCTCGGGAGTTGGTGGCTGATTATGCCCAGAGACAATTGGTCAAAAAAACGTCGGTATTCGCCCACACGTGGGGCTTAGATCAAACAGCCCTATTGCGGGTGGCACGTGAACACACCGTGGGTACCGATGAATGGCATCATGAACAAGAATTAACGCAGTCAGCGAATTTAGCAGCGGCCTTACAAGCTCAAACTGCCACTGGGCCGAAGATTCCAGCTATTTTGCCACTATACCGGATTAAGTCCCAGGCCGCTTGGCGGCAGTTTATTGAACACGATTTAGCAATTTATCTACAAAAATAAGTGAGGTTAAACAATGTCAGAAAAAACAACTCAAGCTAGTCAACTTGAAAGCGCCCTATGGAATGCGGCCGATGTCTTACGCGGGAAAATGGACGCTTCTGAATATAAAAATTATTTATTGGGGTTAATTTTTTATCGGTTTCTATCTGAGAAAACCTTAACGACCTTTAGTGATTGGTCAGGCGAAACCGAAAATGTCCCCCGGAAATATGCTCAGTATATGGATCCTCAGTTTGAATTGGAAGGCGTCTCGGTGCAGCCCAGTTTAGTGGAGTATTTGCAAAACACGCTCGGCTATTTAATTCAACCACAAGCGTTGTACACCACCCTGATTGGCAAGATTCAAGCCCACACTTTTGCGTTAGACGATTTATCTCAAGCACTTCATGATCTGGAACAGTCGACACAAAATCTATCTTCAGCGCAAGACTTTTCGGGCTTGTTTGCCGATGTGGATTTAAGTAGTAATAAATTAGGCAGTTCTTTACAACAACGGAACCAAACTATTAGTGATACTATGTTAGCTTTAAATGCGATTGATCTTATCCATCATCAAGGCGACGTCCTAGGTGACGCCTATGAATACTTAATCGCGCAATTTGCTAGTGATTCTGGTAAGAAGGCGGGGGAATTTTATACCCCACGACAGGTGTCCGACATTATTGCCCAGATTGTGACTTATCAGCGCAATGCAGGTGACAACCAATTGCGGACTGTCTATGATCCAGCAGTTGGTTCTGGTTCGCTGCTATTAAATGTCGGACAGCACGTGCAAGACCCCAATTTAGTGAGTTATCACGGCCAAGAATTGAACACCACGACCTATAACCTGGCCCGTATGAACCTAATGTTACATGGAGTCTCGTATGACGATATGCACTTACGCAATGGTGACACGTTAAGTAAAGATTGGCCGGTTGACGAACCTTACTTATTTGATGCGGTCGTCATGAACCCGCCCTACTCGGCACACTGGGATAACAGTGATAAACGCTTGTCTGATCCCCGTTTCCGCGACTATGGCGTCTTACCACCTAAATCTAAAGCCGACTTTGCCTTTCTGCTACACGGCTTTTATCATTTGCAGGAACACGGGACTATGGGCATCGTCTTACCCCATGGCGTGTTATTTCGGGGGGCTAAAGAAGGCAAGATTCGCCAAAAGCTCCTGTTAGATAACCGGATTGATGCCATTATTGGACTACCCGCCAATATTTTTCATTCCACTGGTATTCCAACGTTAATCATGATTTTAAAGAAACATAAAACCACTGATGACGTCTTGTTTATTGATGCGTCACGGGAATTTGAAAAGGACAAGAATCAAAATAAGCTAACGGCAGCCAATATTCAAAAAATTGTGGCCACTTATCAAAACCGGCAAGATGTCGATAAATATGCTCATGTGGCCTCACCGGCGGAAATCAAGGAGAATGACTACAACTTAAATATTCCGCGCTACGTTGATACATTTGAACCGGAACCCGAGATTGATCTGAACCAGGTCAAAGCTGATCTAAAGCAACTGGACGAGGAAATCAGTCAGAATGAACAAGCCTTTAATGAATTAGCTAGCCAGTTAGTGACCACCCAGGTGAATGACCAGTCAAAACCGGAGGCCCACAATGAAAGATAACCAGGCTAAATATCCGCAATTAAGATTTAAAGGTTTCACTGATCCTTGGGAAGAGCGTAAGTCTAAGGATTTGTTCACTCCTATTAATGAACGTAATAGAGAAGATTTGCCGGTTCTATCAGTTACTCAAGATCAAGGTGTAGTATTACGAAATGACTTAGCGATTGATATCAAGTATGACAAATCAACTCTGTCATCATACAAAGTGATTCATCCCGGAGATTTCGTTATCAGTTTGAGATCTTTCCAAGGTGGATTTGAATTGTCAAAGGTTCTTGGTATTTCTAGTCCCGCGTATACTATTTTTGATTTGAAAAATCTGACAGCACATAATAAGTTGTACTGGAAGTATATTTTTAAAAGCTTTAAGTTCATTGAATCATTAAAGACCGTAACATTTGGAATTCGTGACGGCAAATCCATCAGTTTTAGAGAATTTAGTGATTTGAAGATCAATTATCCTAGTGATGTTTCTGAGCAAGAAAAAATCGGTTCATTCTTCAAGCGGTTAGACTACACTATCGCTCTTCATCAACGTAAGTTAGATTTACTCAAGGAACAGAAAAAAGGCTACTTGCAAAAAATGTTCCCCAAAAATGGCAGCAAGTTCCCACAATTAAGATTTTCAGGTTTTGCTGACGCTTGGGAACAGCGAAAGTTGGGGGACATATTTTCTGAGCGAAATGAACGAGCCAATTCGGGACAATATAAAATGCTATCCATAACCGTTGATTCAGGCATTGTTCCTGCAGATTCCCTTGATAGGAAAGATAATTCGAGTTCAGATAAATCACACTATAAGAGGGTTTTTGAAGGTGATATAGCATATAATTCTATGAGAATGTGGCAAGGTGCAAGTGGAGTTTCTGAAATGAATGGTATTGTAAGCCCAGCATATACTGTCCTTAAACCATCAAAGCAAACTGATACAAAGTTCATTTCATATCTTTTTAAACTAACCCCAATGCTTCAAAGTTTCCAAAAGAATTCTCAAGGCTTAACTTCAGATACTTGGAACTTAAAATATAAGCAATTTAGCCCGATAAAAGTAAAAATTCCAATTCTAAATGAACAAATGAAGATTGGTAAAGTGCTTGAAATGTTAGATGATTCCATCGCTGCCAATCAACGTAAGCTTGAAAAACTCCAAGAACTAAAAAAAGGGTATCTACAAAAGATGTTTGTATAGGGGCTATAATTAACAAATACCCCCTCAAAAACATTGAAAGAATAGCCCCCAATATCTACATTATAGATATTGGGGGCTATTTTAATTTATTCTTTTATAAGTGCCCCTAAACTATAGCTATTGATTCAAGATTTCATGGGAGCCAGTTGCAACCAATAACAAAATCAATTCATCATGATCTAGCTGATAAATAACAATCCAGTTGTCATAATTTTTACCATAGTTGCCATATCTGGCAGGGCGAAATTCACGATAGCCACGCCAATTTCCTTTTAATGCATGATCTTTAATCTGTTTCAAAACAGGATGACCAGTGAAACCATGTTGATGACGCGGTTGATGGTGTCGATTGGGGACATGAAGGACTCCTTTTCGGTTTATTGACGTGTCACACACCACTTAATGTTATGAATGTTTAACTTTACGCGTTTTAACATTTACTTCTGACAAATCATGATCACTGCCAGCTAACAATCGTTTGATGTGTTGTACCCGACTCCCAGCGCTATCTCCACCTGCGTAGACGGCAACGTCAGAATCACCTAGTTGCCGGTAACGTTGATCTGCCTCGACTTCATTAACATGTTTAACAAGGCTTTCATCACTATTGGCCATGGCAAAAAAGTTAGATGGGTCAGCATCCCACAGGAGGTCAATCAGTTGATTGTATAAATCAGTCCAACTTTTAATTTGAACCACCTGATCATCAACAAAACTGAAAGCAACTGGCTTAGTGCCGGTTGGGTTGGCTTCTAGAATCATATCCAACGTATCCCATGAATTTGGATCGTCTTTCGCAAGCTGAGTTGACACCTTGGGACGTGGCCAAACTGTTAACGCTCTTGTTAACAAATCAGCCTGCCGTTCTTGTAAAGTTGCTTCATCCCACTTATCGAATTGCGCTACCCATTGGTTAAGTTTAATACCTGACTTACGATAACCGTCTTCCATATCCCGCTTCTCAATATAAGGTCTATTGCTCATCTGACCATTAAACCCAGTTAAAGTCAGGTTAGCTAGTCGGTTCAACCAAACATTGTGGACCGGTCGCCAATCGGTCCCCAAAGCCTTCTGCCAACTACTATTCACAACTTGCGGCATAATATGTTCAATCGAGTACTTACCAGATTGCGCCGCATCGAATAAGTCCTGCTCCTCACCACTCGCATTATTCAGTTCATCTAGAATGAACCACAGTGACATAGAACTCATGCGGTAGTAATCTTTCTCGACCAACGCGTCTTTTAAAGATTTATCTGTTGGAAAACGTTTATTTTCTTTAACGATCTGCATCAACACTAACTTCAAGCCTCCAACATAATCAACCTTAGCCTGGTCAACATAATGCTCCACTTGGCGATCCAGCGCGGCAAACAGCAAATTCAGCCCAGTGGTGGGGACGCCAATAAAAAGCCGCCGGGCCAGATAGGCAAGCAAAACCTTCAATACTTCAACTAACTGATCAGCCGATAGCGCGCCATCACGCGTTTTTGCAAACACCTGCAATAAGTACGGCACCAAAATATCGTTATTCAAATGACCGAGTCTAATCAAAAGTGATTTGACTCGTTGATCTTTGATGTCAACAGTCGCTGGCGACGTGATTTCCGCAAAGAGTTTGGCTGCCGCCTTCTCCTTTTTCAATTGAGCAATTTGATCAAAATCTTTGGTCAAGCCCACAAAACGGCGATAATCGCTATAAATCTCATTTTCTTTAACCGGCTTTGAGCTCCGAGCCAAAGAGGTCAAGTACTGCCGATAGAACCGCGAGAGCTCCTCACTACCAACTAGGCGCTCGTTCTCTTGCCATAGTTGAAAAGCCGTTGCTTGTTGATCGCCCTTCAAGCCCATCAGCAAAAAGTTCCGGATCTTGTCTGATTCCGTTAAATTCATACCAGTCGAATTTAAACTTTCAAAGATCAATTGAGCGTCATCGTACTGATCAACAACGATGTTCATAACTTGCAACCGCTGTTCCAATAAGGAAAGCCACTCACGAACTGTTAAGTCTCCCTGCTGCAAAACATTCCAAAAATAAGCGTAGGTGCTTTTGAAAATCGTATCCGCAGCTGAAATACCATTAACTAGTACATCGACATACTGTTCCTCATCACCAGGTACCGGATGCAATCGATTCTTCGCGATTGAATCCCGATCAAACCTGTCTATTAAAAACATTTCGTTAATTCGTTGATAATCCACATCACTTGGTCCTAAAAAATCACGGATAGCAATCAAGAATAACGAAACAGTGGTCAGTCGTTGCTGACCATCAATGACATCTACTGTACTAGTGTCACCAGTGGCGTTCAAAATTAAACTTCCAAAGAAATATCGCTCGCGTTGATTCGCATAAGCCGTCTTCAAATCCGCGACAAGCCGTTCCAACTGTTCCCGCCGCCAACTATAGCGCCGTTGATAAACTGGAATATTGATAGTCCTATTATTCGCAATCACCTGACTGACGATAAGCTCTGCATTGCCCTTCAAAATTGTCACCCCAAAGTAGTATTTTGCTGGCTGGTTCAAATTGATTGACACTAATTGATCGCTAGCATTCTCCGGGTATTAGCATACCAGAGATGTGGGGTTGTGGCGAAGTTTGGTTGCTGATGTTCTTGGAGTTTGCTTGGAACGCTTGGGAAAAGCGTAAGTTGGGTGAACTTTATAAGAAAACTGTCGAAAAAAATGATGGAACATTTAGTCAAAACCAAATTATTTCAGTTGCAAGTATGTCTTGGAATCCCAATGCTCGTCCAACAACTGAGGGATACTTATCCACATATAACGTATTAAGAACAGGGAATGGCACACTGTCTACCGCTATTACGATATGTGGCGAGATAAACCAGACCCGACAGCTGATTCGCTATTAGAAAGGTTTTTAAAAAAATGTTGCTTCCTATCGCTTTGCACAGGGCCGATCGGCCCGAACGTCGTTTGTGATTGTTGATGCTCAAAGTGTTAAAACCACTGATTTAACGAAAAATAGTGGCTACGATGGCGGCAAAAAGATTTCAGGGATTAAGCGTCATATGGCGGTTGATATTAATGGTTTACCACAAGCCAATCATCCGAGGCACAGATGACGGTATATGGCGGCGATTAATGCTAATTCCATTCAAGGTTCAAATACCGACAGGTAAAGTTGATAAGGACTTAAAGTATAAGCTTCAACGTGAGTCAATTGGAATTTTAAATTGGATCGTAGAAGGCGCCTTAATGTGGCAGAGGGAGGGATTAAACCCACCAGCGAGTGTGACTAACGCTAGTCGGCAATATCGTGAGGAAATGGATGTCATTAGTTTATTTGTGGATGATTGCTGTGAAGTGAGTGATAGTTACCGAGCTCCGGCTGGTGAACTTTTTAAGAAATATCAGTCATGGGCTAATGAAAATTCAGAATACTCGATGAGCAAGCAAAAATTTGGCCGGGAAATGCGGCAGAAATTTGAATTTAAGAAAACAAAACATGGAAGATTTTATTCAGGGATACGAATAAAAACAGACCAAAGACTAAATTGGATTAAGTAAGGTGACGGATAAACTCAAAAGGTGTCGGATGGGTGACGGATAAAAAAATCGCTCAATCCCTTGGTACTACTACTATTATTACTCTTTATTCTTTAGGTGACGGATAAATGTATAAAAGTAGTACGCAAATTGCAAGAACAAGTTAGTCACTAGGACCAAATACTGATACCAAGGGATTCTCAGGGGTTGAAGTTGGTGGCGCGAGGAGCCTAGCCGCAGGCGGCGGCGAAGAGTTCGGCGGGAGTCTGGAAGCCTAGCAGACGACGAGGTGTGTTATTCAACTTGTCCGCTGTTCTAGCAACAGCCCGAGGACTTACGGCGTCTAAGGACATGCCTTTGGGAAAGTCATAGCGGACCATCCGGTTATGGACCTCATTGGTTCCCCGTTCACTAGAGGTGAACGGGTGCGTATGAAAGACTGGTGCCACTGAACGCAATGCCTCGCTCAGCAAGGCAAACTCAGGTCCGTTATCAGCGGTGATCGACTTGATAACTGGTCCATACTCTGCGAGGATTTCTCGCAGGGCGTACTCAACCGAATCGGCGTCACGCCCGTCAATCAGACGGATAAATTGGAAGCGAGTTTGACGCTCAATCAGGGTCATAATCACACTCTCATGGCCATCACGTTTACCAACGATAGTATCAATCTCGAAATGACCAAACGTCTTGCGAGAGTCAACTTCAGCCGGACGTTCTTCAATACTCCGTCCCATTACACGCTTATTTTTGTGATTAACGTGCTTGGGTAGTCGCCGCCGCATTTTCTCGGTAAGATCTAAGTTACAGACCTCTAAAAGTTGTTCGTCGATGTACTTGTACAACGTTTGGGTACAGACCATCTCGTCAGGCCGAAAAAGGTTTAACACCTTGGCGCGGCCTACAGCAGCATCTGGAGCCCAGCCATCAGTCTTAAAGTGTTCTACAAAGAAGGCTATAAAGTCAGCCGCCTGGAAGAACTTACAAGGCCTGTGGCAGGCCTTGCGGTTCTCGTGGTACCGCTGGTCGGCTAGTTCCGCCACGTAGACCTCATAGAAGACTACGTTACCGTTAACGATTTTCTTATTGGTTACCAAGCCTCGCTTGATTTCGTTGTTTATGGTTTGCGGGCTAACGCCAAGTAACTCAGCAATCTTCCGCCGAGAAAGCTTGTCGTGGTTAAAGTAGACCTCAATGTTTCCACGCTCTTTCAAAGTTAGATGGTGACCCTTGGGACGATTCATGGTAAGCTGTTCTTGCATCAAGACGAAGACCTCTTTCATTGTTTGTGTGAGAACTCCAATGATACCTGAGATTTACGTCTTGGTGTATTTATTTTGTCCTAAATTTCAAGTGGCTAACTTGATTATAAAATTCGCCGTATAAAAGTAGTATATAAAAAGTAAAAAAATATATATAGGAGAAAGAGTTTATTTTGATTTATCCGTCACCTGACAAAAAAATCGGATAAACACTTACTGCGCCAACGCATACAGCGATTTAACCATCCGTCACCTTATCCGTCACCATCCGTCATATTGGAGGTGTGACCATTAAATCAGAGCATGAGATTCAAAATGAAATTTTACTAGAGTTATCAAAAAGCGGCACAACCGTATGCCGAAGTAATGCTGGAAAAGTTAAAACTAAAGATGGCCGAACAATTGCCCTGTTTCCTAAGGGGTGGCCTGATATTACTGGATTCCGTCATTCGGATGGAAAGATGATATTGATTGAGTGCAAAAACGCTCGTGGACGGCTGCGTAAAGACCAGCAACAGTTTGAAAAGTTTATTAGTCAATACCCAGTTCTATATGGTGTTGCACGATCAGTTGAAGATGCGTTAAAAATTGTTGATAAGGAGTAAAAGTTATGTCATCAAACAAGGAAATGGCTGAAATTAGAGCTGCTTACGCCAATTATGGCGACGATCCAGATAAGTGGCCGGAAGATGTTAAAAAAGAAATCCGCGGTCAAGATGAGGAACAGCATACGGCAGAAAATAATATCCTACGCCACCTGATTCTCCGTGGATACACCATCCAATATATTGCACAAGAACGGTCAAAGTCACCGCATTATCTAAAGCAATTACGTGGAAAAATGAAAAGTCGTGACGAATTGGATTACCAAGCCACGCCAGATGAATTAGCACAGCTAAAATACAACCTCGATCACATGGATTGGCCTAACAATAAAGGAATTGCTAGTGTTATGGGACGCGACAAAGATTGGGTGCGCTGCATGCGAGTGAAGCTACGGGAGGCAGAACATGACACACGAACAGATTGAGTATCGCAAATATGTGCTGCAAGGCATGGCAAGCTATGGTGGCGATGTGGCACAGGCGTTGGTGTGGTGTGGCAATCACTTTATCAAGCTGGGCGATAGCCAGCGCAACGCGATTAACAAATTGTCAGCGAAGGAACGCAACCAGGTTATCCATGAGCTGACAATGAGATAAAATTCATATTTCATGTAGGAGGAAAATAGCATGAATGAAAAAAATTATGTTTTTTATAACAACAAGAGTCATTCCTATATTAAGCGGATGGATCGTCGTCTAGTTAGCGGTTACGTTGAATATTGTGAAACGGATGACCCTGACAAAGCACTTTCTGTTCTGACCGACATGGACCAGGCAACATCAATAGCAAATAGAGCTGCTGCTGAACTTAAATTACCAGAAAAAACAATTCTTGTTAAGAAAGCTAGCCAAGGCTCTATTGAATACACACGAAATAGGAAGCTACTTGCAGATTTACATGAAGCAGTTATTTCGTGTGTATTCCAGGGGGGATAAAATGGCAAAACGCGCTGTCAATCAAACAATTAATGACTTTATAAATTACGCAGGAATTGAGCTAGAAGAATCAGATGATTGGGAGGACTAATCTTGGATAAAACGCGCGACGCAATGAACGGCAACCAACGTATGCTGCTTAGCTATCTGGAATCATTGGTACTAGAAGACGATGTATTGATGGGGCTGGCTGAGTTTCAATCCAAATTAAGCGATCACAGCGTGCCTAAGGAAGTTTACATTGCTTTGGGTATGCTGAGCAATGTGGAGATTACTAACGTGCTACACGAGCTTACACGGCCATTTTAGACAGCAAAAAAGGGCTGACGTAACAGCCCTCACCCCAAATTGGCTTCTAAAATTAACTCTTACTCCGTGGCCAACAAACAAAACATTATGCCATTAACATTAAAGCAAACTTAAAATAAGCTTAAGATGGAGGAATGATGGGTGAAACGATCGACGATTAGAACGGTAGAGGACATCTTACGGGATTATCCTAAGATTGATAAGTACATTGAACAACGTGAACAGGAGTTACGTTATCCGGTAACGCCGGTTGATGAGAATGTTGGCGGTGGTCGGGCACAGAACGGGTTCGACGATAGCGAAGACCGGTTAATTATCACAATAGATGAGGATAAGCGGATTAACGCACTCAAGAAGCAACGCCAAGTTATCGATGACTGCTTAGATGAAGTGGGAGAAGACACCGAGATTATTATTGACGAGCTGTATTTCAGAAAACGGCCTCGATATACGATTGATGGACTAGTTGTGAACCACTTGATTGGGTGCAGTCGAGCAACTGCATTTAGATTGAAAAAGCAATTCATTTCAAGCTGTGCAAAACAATTGGGACTTTACTCTATGAATTGAGACTAAACTGGTATTTTTGACCCCTAGTTTGGGTGTAAATTGGTAACATAAGCGATTGATGAAATGGACGTGCATAGCTCAACGGCAGAGCAAAGAAGATACGGGTTCGACTCCCGTTACACGTATTGTTATTAAGGACCTTTAACTCAGCTGGTTAGAGTAGACGGCTCATAACCGTTCGGTCGTAGGTTCGAATCCTACATGGTCCATTGGTCAGCAACCACGGTATTGCGCAATACCAAAATGCGAGTTCTATACGCTAAGCTTAAAAGCGTAAGTCGACGGGTGGTTGAAACGTGGATGAAAATAGAAAAAGTCCACGTCAGGAGGTTCATAACCGCGTGTGGTTCGATTCCACACCAATCACATATACGGTCGTCTCTAACGAGGCGGCCTTTTAATTTGGAGGAGTAGCAATGAGAAACTATCAACGGGACAACTTAATATTCGGCCTGCTGATGGTGCTACTCATTATTGTGTTGGGAGTGTGGTTACATGCGACACACTGAGTATGGCTACGTTAGCCCAGCAGAGAATCGTTGCTATCGTGACTTGGAGCGTTGGTTGGATGATAAGAAGAAACGTGAGCGTCGTGCTAAACAGCATGGCGCTTTTAATATGCAATTGAAAGGAATACATAGACACAATGAAATTAAAAGATAAATGGAAGCGTGGGCTGCCATACGTTGGCAACAAGGGACAGAAGGTTGAACAAATTATGGAAGCCCTACCCGATGGCAAACGATTGGTTGATATATTCGGTGGTGGTGGATGTGTTAGTTTGACGGCTGCTTCATCCGGAAAATACGAAGAAGTAATATATAATGACCGAAGGAAAACCGTGGTTGAGCTATTAAGAGCATTAATTAATGACAAACCGCATTTTAACTTGATGGATTACGTAGCATTAACACGAGAACAATTTTTTGATTGGCGAGATAATCAACCTGATTCGATCGAACGAATGTTAGTGTTGATTGCTTATTCATTTAGTAATAATCAGAAGAGTTATTTGTGGAGTAAAAAAAGTGAAGAGGAAAAGCTATTGCTAACCAAGGCACTATTTTACGGAAACACTGGAACAGAATTTGACCAATTATATAACTATTCTTTAAATGCTAATACAATTAGTGAGAAGTACAGATTATTCCATAAATGGCGACGAGAACAAATGAATATTAATTCTCGTTTTGACCAACTGCAACAACTGGAGCGACTGCAACAACTGGAGCGACTGCAGCAAACTGTACGGTTGGAACAACTGGAATATTCTGTAAAGGACTATCGCGAACTAGTCATCGATACTGATGACGTTGTTTACTGTGATCCATCATACGTTGGGACTCAGTATGATTATGGTGGATTCGACCATAAAGCATTTGAGAATTGGTATCTACATGAATGCCCAGCAAAAGAAATTTATATTAGCGAATACACAAAGCTACCTCATACCGAGGTGGCTTTTAATTTTGGCAAAAAAATAAACTTTTCTGGAGTAAACAAGCGTAGAGATGAGTTGCTGCTAAGAGTAGTCCGTTAGTAAATATGTTAGATGGAACACTAGCGTTGTATGTAATCAATCCAATTAGACGGAGGCGATGATCATGCCAAGGGTAAGACGCTGTAGACAGCCAGGGTGCCATGCCATGGTTAACTTCCCTGATCATTATTGCAAGCAACACTATGAACATGAAGCAGAGTACCTAGCAAGCCGTGAGCGTTGGGCACGTAGCCACGATAAGCATTACACGCACAAGTACAACACGGTCACACGTAATCGTGATGACACTAAGCGCCAGCAATACAACTTCTATCGTACAAGACAATGGTCACATCTAAGACAACAAGTCCTAGAGCGTGACCATTACTTATGTGCTTACTGTAAAGTGCAAGGCGTTATCACACCTGCTAAGACAGTGGATCATTTACGACCTATAGAAGCTTTTCCAAATGATAAAGCTAACATAAATAATCTTGTTGTTATATGCAGACAGTGTCACGCACTTAAAACTCGGTTTGAGCAAAAGTATTACGGATGTGGGAAAGACAACGTGTTAACAGACGCAAAACCAGTAGATGATATTAAGAAGATAGTTTTGTTAATGAGAAAGGAACATATTTAATGGAACACTGGAAGACAGTTGACGATTACAAGAATCTTTATGAGGTCAGTTCATATGGCAGAATCAGAAGTTTAGACCGCTTTGATAGACTAGGACGAATAACTTGGGGAAAGGTTCTAAGCCCTACTAATAATGGAAATGGTTATTACAGTGTTATGCTTTGCAAGCCTAATTCTAAAAGAAGATGTTATGTTCATCGACTTGTGGCAACGGCATTCGTTGACAATCCTAATAGTTTTCTTGAAATAAACCATAAAGATATGAATCCTAGAAACAATAGAGCATCTAATCTTGAATGGTGCTCAAGAAAATATAATGTCAATTATGGAGATCACAATGTTAAATTGTCGCATACCAAAGGAGAGCCTTTTAAAGCTATTAATTGTTTAACTCACGAGAGCAGCCTGTTTTACTCAAAAGATACGGCCGCTTCAGAATTACATATTGGTAGAGACAAAATAGTTAAAGGCTTGAAAGAAGGAAAAATAAGCTACTTTTTTAAAGGACAAAAATTTAGTTGGTATTTTGAAAGATTGCAGCCGAAATAAAACAATAAAAATTACCCCCCCGCCTATTTTCAAAGCAAGGAGAGCCGCACATAACCCTCATTTTGTGACGCAAACGTTTTTTTAAAATTTTTAGGTAGGGGGGTCACGAAATAATGAAAGGAGGCAGAGAAAATGAAGAAAACGGATAAAGACGTCAACAATGGTCAATTAACGCGCACACCGCCAGCTTACTTAGGACGGCAAGCTAAGGTCGTTTGGCGTCGATTAGTGCCTTTTTTAGAGGATAACACCCCAGTTAGACGTATTGATAGCGGGCTTGTGGAACAATATGCTTCTCAGTATGAGATTTACCGCAATGCGTATAAACATATCCAGGAAAACGGTGAAGTCCAAGCAATCTATAAAACGTTACAAGATCAGACCGGTAAAAAAATTGGTCGAGACTTCGTGGGATACAAGCGTAATCCTATGACTCAAATTTACGATTCAGCGGTTAAAAATCTGACTAAACTAGGCGCTGAATTGGGACTATCTCCTAAGTCACGTAGTGATTTACTCAAGTTAAACTTAGATGACCACAAGGATGAGCGAAGCGTTGATGAACGTATGCGAGAATTTTTGGGAGGGTAAAAAAGACTACTTCTTAAATGCAAAATATTTCATTGTCACTAATCTTGACGAAGTCCGTCTCGGTGTCTATCAATTCGTAATCTACTCCTAAAGACTCATCAAGTTGCTTAGCTCTTTCAAGCATTTGTTCAACACTATTGCCATGAACAATCTTAGTTTTCATCATTGTTGGTCTCCCTTTCTATTTCTTCAATCTGAAATAACGTATTCAGTGCCCTTTGCCGATCATACTCATTATCACTTTCAGCTAACGACTTGTAAGCCAATGACCGCATAACATAGTTGTCTACTCCCCAACCGGCAGTCGTAAACTTGAAATGATCCGAGGAAAATCCCTTAAACTGTGGAAACTCTCGCTTATATTCGGCTAATGTTTGATGTTGGCCGCTATCAATGAGGCCCTTATCAAAAGCCAATTGTGTTGGACACCCATTACTATCCAAAACACCCTCAGCAACTAATTCTCGGTAAATATCAGCTTTAATGCTATTTGCTTTAGTCATATCTAATGGAAACGATTCGTTTAAAATATCAAAGGCCTTTTCTACTAACTTAGGATACTTGATTTTCATTTTGTAATCTCCTTAGTGTATTTAGCGGGTTGTTACCGAAATTATGGATAGTAGTATCCAAACATATATCCAACTTTTATAGATCAAATATGCCTATATATCAACGTTTTCACCCATAGTATCCATAATATCCAACATTTATGGGGTACCCCCTCGCACGCATAATAATATATATTCTATTATTTTTTAGAATTTATTTTCTTAGTATGAGTTTAAGGTTGGATATTATGGATAGTCCCTTGTGGCTCTAAGGAATTTTCTGGATACTACATTGGATATGCTTTTGGATATTACTCCTCAAATGCTGGGTTGATATAGCTTTTTGTGAGCTTTAATCCTCTAAATCGCCAAATGAAATTGTGGTCGTGCATTCCATGCTGGCTTCTAACTTTTTGCACCCCATACGCTTTCAGGTTTTCGGTGATCGTCTGTGCGGTAGTCTTATCGGAGTAGTTGTTTTCTGAGCAGAACGCCTTATATTCAGCAACTACACTCTTACTAGAATCGCCCTCGTCCTTGCTGATATCAATCTCACAAGCTTCTTCAATGAATTGGCCGAAGTGGTCGTTCAATTCTACCCACTCGTCACGAGCAAGCTTCATATCGTCCGTTTCAGTCAGTGAACCTCGTTTCATGGCCGCCATGAATGCTTTAATGCACTGGTACACGAATGCGCTTCTTTCATCCTTGACGAGTTGCATATCATGTTCTTTCCAAAAATCCTTATTGACTGTTCGGGTGTTGCCGTTGATGAACTTGATTAGAACCAGCCGGTCCGTCATGCCATTGGATGAGTCGGTAAATGATGGTAAGGCATTCGCGCTGAAAATCATCTTGGCGTAGTTGATAAAGGTAAAGTTTTGCATACCCTTGAATTCCGCGTCAAGGCTATCCCCCCCGCTTAGCTTCTTCAAAACAGCCGTGTTGCTAAGGTATCCTTTAGGAATATCGGCAACAATATTGGCTTCCATGCCATACAATTGTGCTGGCTTAAAACGTGCGTCATTGCCAGCCAATTCATCAGGCGGAACGGCCGCATAATTGTCAGCCCCGTAAAGTGTCTGGGCGAGAAGATCAATGAGAAATGTTGTCTTACCTTCGCCACCATTACCACTAAGAAACACCATTTTTTGAAACGGTCGGTAGCTATGGTAGAAACCATAGCCGATATACTCCTTTAAGAATGTGGCAGCATTGCCGACCATATCTCGAAGTAATGCGTCTGTTCGGGGTGTCATCATACCACTAACGTCTAAGTCATAATCATGGCCGTTCAGCAAATAGTTTTCAGGGTTCTTAGATTCCAGTTTTCCGGTTGCCATGTTGAACGTGCCATTTCTAAAGGCAACTAAATTGGGGTTAGCATGGTCAAATGGGTTGTCTCGCTGGTTAGCTTGATACATGAAGCGTTGAGTGTAGCGCCGCACCCTACCA
Organism: Levilactobacillus yonginensis; assembly: GCF_964065165.1. Taxonomy (NCBI): domain Bacteria; kingdom Bacillati; phylum Bacillota; class Bacilli; order Lactobacillales; family Lactobacillaceae; genus Levilactobacillus; species Levilactobacillus yonginensis. The sequence goes on from NZ_OZ061551.1 coordinate 17,182, forward strand.
ATGTTTCCATCGTTGTAAACGCCCCACGGCTTTAGAATATGCGTCAGGCGGCTTTCAATGTAAGTAACGGCTTCTTTATCTTTAAACATTCGCCAAGTCCCGGTAATATCAAGGTAGACAGCACCCTCTTTTAGCATTGGAAAACTAGTTAGATGATCATGCTTAATCAGTTTATCGCCTAAAACTATTTCACTAACAAAGACTTTAAAAACAGGCTTGGGATCGCCCTTCCCCTCAACCTTGTAATATGCGTTAATCCATGATGGCAGGCTTTCTTTGAGTTCTTTATTGAAATCAGATAACGCCTGTGGATCTCTTAAAGTGGTATCATCGGGAGCTTCAATGAAATTTACATCTATTGGGGTTAATCCCTCGTCGATGGCGTTGCCGTCTTTTGATACAACTACGGATAACCGCTTCTTATCATGGTAATTAGCCAGCAATTCTTGAGTTTCTGACGGAATTTCGTTCAAATTGCTTCATCTCCCGTTTCAATATCGAGTTATAAATCGTGGTAACTTCTTTCGTTTCTAGTGGCTGATCAATAAATCGCTCATTGATTGAACAAGCTAATTCGTAAACAGTTTCTGGCTCGGCGCCGGTAACAAACAATCTTCCAATCATTTTAGTTAACCAAGCATTCCGATTGCCTTGGGTTGTCCCGGTTACCATTTCATCTAACAAGCGCCCCGTATATTTCTTTAAGCGCGTTGTATAGGCGTGTTCTGACGCACCGTTCAAACTATTGGTGCTTAATTCATCAACTAACCAATTAGGCGCCGGTTGAATATCAGCCAATGTTCGCCCAGATAAGGGTGCATAAGCCGCACCATCAACTTCACTTGGTGCAATCACTGTGAAATCACTTAGCAGATCAATGCCCGGCCAATTATCGACCTTGCGCACTTTGTCTCCGGTATACTTAAAGAAGTAGTGGAGACCACCGCTGGCTGTCTTTTCAATGTACGTATCTGGTGAAAGTGACTTACCTTGGCGCTGTAATTTCATCAGGCTATCTTTTCCATTCTTAGTAGAATCGTGAATATCAACATCAACCACCAATAAATGGGACGTGTCTAACCGCAATCCCAAATTGTAATCCGGGTTACTTTGAAACCAGTCCATAATGGTGTTTTTGTCTCTGGTGGCTTCTAAATATCCGTGGTGGCCCTTAGGTGGCGTCTTCGTGTTAGCTGATAAAGGGTAAATTTCATATCCGCTTTCAACTAAATCAAGTGCCACATACAACGAAGCGAATTCCTTCATTGTTTATCGCCACCAAACATATTAAAATTGTCCACGTTTGTGTAGTGATTTTCAGCATATTGATTTATTACTGTAATTAACCCGCGTAGGTCACCAACCCTATCTATATCGTTGTCTAAATTATCACTGGCTAACTGACTTAAGGCTCCCAATGCGTTGGCTAACGTACCTGATTCAAACGCTAAATCATCTAAGTCCTCTATTTTATTCATTTTTATCTTTTCCCTTCATCAAAACAGTAGTGACGTGTTATAATTAAGGGGAAACATACATCCCATCCCTAATTATCTGACCTACTGCCGTTCAAAGCTAAGTAGGTCTTTTTTGTATGCCTTCTTCATTCCAACTAACGCCGTAGCAATGCCAAGAAAATAACTGGCAAAAAGTCCGACTAACAATAAACTGACCAAATTCATAGGGCCACCTCATCAAGCTTTTAAATAATATCAGACAAAAGCATCAAATTGTGTCTTCACATCGCTATTTAACGCAACAGCTATTTTCATAGCTGTTGGCCCCGTGCAAGTCCTTTTTCCGTTTAATACCTGAGATAAAAATGACTCGCTAATCCCCGTAATATCAGACATTTTGGATTGGGTTAGGCCCTGTAAAGCAATGCTTTCTTTTGCTAGTTTGGAATTTTTAATCTTGCACTTCAAAATATCGTCACCTCCTATCTACAAGAAGCATGATAGCATACTGAGATTTTGCTTGCAAACGTTTAGCATACATTTGTCAAAAAAACGTGTTTTTGTCTGATGTTTATGAGATAATTATCTCATCTTGAACTAAAGGAGTAATATCATGAACGACTTTGATTATAAATTCCCGGAAGTTTTAAAATTCATTCGTAATCACACACCTTATCAAGGCAAAAAAAGGCTATCCTTGAGAAAATTATCTGAACTTTCCGGCGTATCAACACCATACATTTCACAGCTAGAACAATTCAGCCAGCAAAGAAAGCCAAGTATGGAAACCGTATCAAAACTAGCAACTGGCTTAACAGTTCCTACAAAAGCTAACCAAAGTGACATGTTTAAGCTACTAAGTAGCACAGCCGGATATTCAAAGATTGATCCACGTGTCGCCCTGAAAATCACCAAAACATTACCTAACGTGAAATTTTCCGACTTTTTGCAACTCGTTTTAGGATATACAGGAACCATTAATTTAGATGAAAATAACGAGGAAAGGATTGCAAACGAAGCTTATAAAAACTGGGATAATTCAGAATTAGAAACAGTTAACGAATTGCTGTATCAATATAAATTAATGCGAAATAACATCCACTTAGAAGATTGCGAAGATGGGAATCATAAAATTATGCTAGATTCAAAAGATCTAACCAAAGTAGAAAATATTGTTTTACTTGGTGCAATAAAAACAATTCGAGAACTAAGAAACAATGGTAAATAAAAATAGGCCAGCAGACTACAATTAAGTAATCTACTGGCCTACTATTAATTATTATTCTTCTTCTCGTTCAATTCCCCACTCGTCAACATTTACAATGTCATCAATAGCAGGACCATTATTGGCCGCAAGAGTAACATCAATGTCATACCAATAACTAATATACCTACCTCTTACTCCAAGTGAAAAATTCTCATTACCTGATTTAACACAACAGGAACGACGTAGCCAATGACACACAAGATAATACCGGTCTTTTGAATAACGGTTAAGTCCTTAAAATCATGCCAGAATCCCACAATTAGACAAATAACCCCAATTAAAATTAAGAATGAAATTAAAACTGCAATATTAACCCAATTAATCATGTGATCACCTCATCTATTAGCTATACCGATTCTTACTTTACATAAGGCGGCTTATCCCAAGTAACCCACATTCACCGCGGTACTTCCACATTCCGTTCTTTTTTGATTGTGAACTTGTCCAAAAAAGAAGTGGTATAGGTCGCAGATTGGCTTTAATTGGGGAAAGAAATTTTGTGAAATTTACTGGTATTACGTCTAGGCCATTCCCTTAAATTCAACTGTCTCATTCTTTGTATTAACCAAAAATTTGCCAACACTTCCCCGATACTTCACTGATACTTTAAAGGAATACTTGTAATTTACCCGAGTGTATCGAATACTACTAATTCTTCCCTGATACCCTTGACTACGCAAAACTCTCTTCACTTGGTTCCTTTGTCGATCAGTAATTCTTGCAGAACTCCGATAGATTGTCTTCTTAACGATCACATCTGGATTCAATGGAACAATGTAATCCTTACCTTCCAACAATTCCACCAACTTTCTTTTTTCTTTGGAATTTGTCTTGACGGGTTACGGTTTTCCATTCAGTTTAGAGGGAGTGACGTTTTGAGCGCAGAATTGTTCCCTGGAATCAGCTATTTGGAATAACTGAACCAGAGTACAATTCTACTACTAAAAGTTTCCCCTTAGTTCGTCGGTCGTTAACGCCCGTCGCTTGTCTGTACAATTGCGGTATTGCTACCACCACTCATTATAAACCTACGTTTTCGGTTTAACCTACTAAAAAACGCCCTAGAAGGCGTTGATGATACGTATTTATTTTTGTTCGATCACCAACTAATCAATGGCACCAAGCCGAAGCTTCGTTTTACCACCCGCGCCGTTAATGGTCGCGCTCACCATTCACCACCCAGCCGTACAGATGACCTTGTTGTGGTATAGCCAGACTTATTGAAGTCGCACTGGCAAACGTGTCCCCTTGGATTTAGACCCCAGCTTGTCCCCTAGGGCTTTAAAAATCGCACCGGCCATGATATAATAGTCATTAAATAGCGATGACTTTTATGTGGCGCTCACCGATTCCCGTCGGTGGGTGTTTTTTTGTATTCACTTACAAGTACAATTGTATTTCTCTCAATAAAGGAAATCAACACTTTTTTAAAAAATGTATACATTTTTACATTAGTACAAATACTAATGTAAAAATTAGTATTTGTATACTCATTAAAAACGCCTATATTGCAGTCTACATAGAGCTCATGTATACATTTTTACTTTTACACACTTGTATTTGTATACATGTACTAATTTTTGTGCTATGCTTTAAGAGCATTACACTACATATTTATGAGGTGATATTTTGGATAGCAAAGTCATAACATTTTCAAACTTTAAAGGCGGGACTGGCAAGACAACTAATAGTACAATGACTGGTATCGAGTTGGCACGTCGTGGGTATAAAACACTATTAATAGATTTGGATCCTCAAGCTAACGCCACTAATTTATATTTAAAAACTAAAAATAACGTCGGCGGTGAAGTAACTTCTTTTGATGAAACCTTGATGACCGCAATTAAAAACAAAAACCTCAAACCAGCTATCATCAACGTAATCCAAAATTTAGATATTCTTCCATCCTCAGCTGACTTTTCTTTATATCCTAGATATATGGAGAATATAATTTCTGACTACACCGATCGTGTAAAATACTTGTCTACCTTAATAAATCCGTGGAAAGATGACTACGACTACTTGTTGGTAGACGTTCCACCTACAATTAGCCTAATCACAGATACCGCATTATATATGACAGACTACGCGATTGTCGTTCTTCAAACTCAGGAAAGATCGCTTCAGGGTGCCCAGGCATTCATCAAATACATGCAAGATCAAATTATCAATGAATTCCACGCTCCGACATTAGATTTACTAGGAATATTGCCGGTTTTGCTGAAAAATGGTGCCCCTGTCGATAAGAGCACCTTAGCTAAAGCAATTGATATATTTGGTAAAGAAAATATTTTTGACATAACAATTAAAAATATGGAACGCTTAAAACGATATGATGTAACCGGGGTGACATTTAAAGATCAGTTTGATAAAGCAGTTCAAGACGTATACTCCAACGTTACTGATGAAATATTTAGCAGAATGGCTGGTGAATAGGAATGAGCGGATTATTAAACAATCCCAATCTAAAAAAACAACCAAAGACGGACCCACTTGATCGTGGACAAGATATCAAACCCAAAAACACCTTTACTACAGATGATCTTAAAAGTAATAATGGCAAACCATCAAAACCGGGAAAAAGCGTTGCAGATTCTGTTACTTTTTATGCTAACGTTAGAATCAACAACCATATTAAGAACAAAGCGGAAGCTTTATCTGGAATTGGTCTATATAAATCTCAAAAAGATGCCATTGATAACGCATTAGACTATCTCATTGATTCTTTAGACGCTGAAGACAAGCGAAAATTTACTTTTCAATTAGATATTCTGGAGAGTAGAGACGCCCGAACTAGGGGAAAATAATATCGCGCTCTCAGACAACACGTTCAGCTTTTAGACGTATACTTGTCCGTTTAAATTAAGCAGAATGCACACAAAAAAGTCCTCTATTATGCGGAATAGAGGGCTTTTCTGAAATCAGTACATACAGGCTTTGCTTAGGAGCGTTGCTTGTGTCCATTTAGGACATACACAATCATATAACAATCAATCAATGCTGTCACTTAACTTACGCAAAAAAGCCACCCATACTACTCAAAAAATATTCACAACCTATCTAAACAACCGTTTCCAAAAGTTCTCTCTCGTCTCATTAGAGGGCTTTTCGTTTTGCTTGCTTATATTTGTATATGAATCATTGCTATCGTCCTTAGAATCGTTCTCACGGCTTTGTAGGGTGTTGCTTTTGATATTTTGTTCTGACTTTTGATTTTCAAGTAATTTCTGACTGGATAAATTTAATTGCTGTTGTTGGTCTAATAATTTTTGAAATTTGTTTATCTGTTGATCCTTTTCGTCAAGTTGGCGTCTAAGTATATTAACTAATTGATCGTTGCTTGACGTGCTTTTGTCTTGTCTATGGTCCCCTGTCAATAAAATAGACAATTTAAATAGAGACTTTTTTGTCCTATGCCACGACTAAATTTTGAATTTGAGTTTGATACTCATCTTCAAGTTGCTTTGGTGATTTGAATCCACAGTGACTGTGAATTCTAACTGTGTTGTAAAACGTTTCAATGTACTGAAAAACTAGTCGTTTAGCTTCGGAGTATGAATGGATTTTAAACCGATTTATCCATTCACGCTTAATCAAGGCATGAAACGACTCAATGCAGGCATTATCCCAAGGATAAGCTTTCTTTGAATAGCTTAATGTCATGTTAGCTGTAACTTGATTGTAAGCTTCAGACGTAAACTGACTACCACGATCACTGTGCATGATTAATGGCTTGCTAATATGGCGACTGTGCTTAGTCTTTTCAATAAGTGGGATGACATTCGATACCTCCAAGGTTTCAGATAAGTCCCAACCAATGATCCGTCGGGAGTACAAGTCCATAATACTGGTTAAATAAACGAATCCGTCATGAACTGGAATATAAGTGGTGTCAATGCACCAAACGGCGTTTGGTCGCAATGGATTGAACTGCTCGTCTAAAATATTTATTAGCTGTTTATCAAACTTAGAATTGCGAGTGGTAGTCGTCCAAGGGGTTAGGTAAACGGCGTGAATGCCAAGTTCACGCATATACTTACCAACAGTTCGTTCAGCGATCTTATATCCTTTTGAGCGAAGTTCTTGGGTGATTTTGCCGGCACCGTAAATACAAAGGCTTTTGAGCCAAATTGCTTTAATTTCACCTTGAATAAACTTCTTCCGAAGCTTTCGCGGTGATTGGTGATTATGACGCTTTTCTCGTTGATAGTAACCACTTCTTGAGATTCCAACATAATCACACATACCATTGATGGAAGGGTGGGATTCCAAAGCGTGCTGAACGTCCATTTCTTGGTATACCTTTTCGGTAGTTACTTGCTCAGAATCCCGATTGATTTTTTTAACACTTCGATCGCTCCTTCAGCGTCACGAAGTTGACGCTTTAGTCGTGCAATCTCCTTGTCCTTATCGCTGGCAAAATTACCAGAGCCACGGCCAAACTCCCCAGTCTCAGTAAACAGCTTAATCCATTTATGTAATGTACTAGCCCCAATACCTAGATTCTTACTTATTTCATTCATGGTCATGTGATCCTTGTTATCTAAGTAATACTGAACGGCCTGTTCCTTAAATTCCTTGTCATAACTGTGCTTCGTCATTATTTGATCCTCCAATTTACTTCCTTAATTATACTAAATCAGAGTCTCTATTTAACTTGTACACTTTTTATTCTAGGCCCAGTCATTATATTGTATGATCTCACTCGTGCTAGTCTATGGCTTTGGCATTGGGAACATGTATGGCAGTTACTGGATCTGGCTCGTCGGTGGTGCACTGTATTTTCCAGCTATCTTTATTTTTACACGGGTCAACGATTCGGAATTCTTCGATGGCCTTACGCTCGGCAACGTCGTTCGGTTATTGAGTGGGTCGTTTGGTGAATGGACTGGCTGTGTGCTGTTCTTCTTATTAATTGGAAACTTTATGGGATTACCCATTGATTTTGCAGCAGTCGTGCCGTTATTCGTGATTGCTTCGGTTGTCGGTGAAGTGTCAATGGTACCCGGTGGTATTGGGTCATTCGACGTTTTCATGATTTTTGGTCTCAGTGCGGTCGGAGTTTCTCGACCAGACGCCGTCGTATGGCTCTTATTTTACCGGTTATTCTACTATATTATCCCGTTTGCCATCGGGCTGGTCTTATTCATCCATGACACCGGCCATCGCTTAAACGTGCGCTTAGCGGGTATTCCTAAGCAGGCATTACAACGTGTTGCTCAGATGGTACTGACGGTTTTTCTCTACTTTTCTGGTTTTCTGATGTTGTTGATGTCAACGGTCCCTACCTTTGCATATAGCAATAAACTCTTCTTACAGTTTTATCCGTACACCTTTTTCTTTATTAATCAGGCCAGCAGTATTATTATGGCCTTCTTACTGATTGGGGTGGCGTTGGGAACTGCTGGCCGGGTCAAAAAAGCTTTTTGGCCAACGGTGATTGTCCTGCTGATTGCAATTTTGAATACGATTCGCTGGCTCGTCGTTTATGATGCAATTTCGATGAAATTTGTGATTTTCTTGATTGTGATTCTAGCGCTAGTGGCTTTGTCGCGGCATGCTTATTATCGTGATCGGTTGGCTTTTTCGTGGGAGCAAACGTTGTGGGTCAGCTGCGTGTATGTGGTGACCTTTATCTTGTATACGATTGTGGGGGTCTATAATGCGCCCCAAATTCATCATCAGCATGCGGTTCCTGAAGCTCTGTTCTTCCCATCACAAAAGCTCTGGTTATTTGGGGTGATTGGGTTAGTCTTAGCGGCAATGATTTTGATTATTATGTACCGCTACTTTGCGAGTGGCTATAACGTCCGATTGCGTCAAAAAACGGATGCGGCTCGGGTCAAACAAGTGATCGAAACTTATGGCGGCAATGAAATCTCACATTTGGCTTATTTGAATGATAAGTTAGCATATTACTATCAAGTCGATGGGGTCGATCAACTGATTTTCTTATACCAACAGAAGGCTGATAAACTGATCATTATGGGAGAGCCATTCGGTAATCAAGCGGTATTACAAGCTGCCTTGGAACAGTTATTGGATGACGCAGATAGTGACGGTTGCTCGCTAGTCTTTTACGAAATTAGTGAGATGCTGACGATGCGCCTACACGAAATGGGCTTTGACTTTATCAAAACTGGTGAAGAAGGGCACGTCAAATTGGCAGACTTTAGTTTGGCTGGTAAACGGCTACGGGGTGAGCGGGCCCTAATGAATAAGTTTACCCGGGATCACTATGAGTTTGCCATCTTGCAGCCACCGTTCAGTGCCAACGTTATGGCTGAATTACGAGCTGTTTCGGATAGTTGGTTAGCAGGTGAGACGGAAAAAGGATTCTCGCTCGGATTTTTTGATGAGCAGTATCTCAATCAGGCACCCGTAGCGGTCGTTTATGATCCTGACCACCGAATTGTCGCGTTTGCGAATATTATGCCGCAGGGAAATCATCAGACGACTTCAATTGACTTAATGCGGTCAAGCAAATCGGCGCCATCCGGCATTATGGACACGGTCTTTGTGCACCTATTTGAACAGGCGCGTGACGATGGCTATGCTTATTTCAATATGGGAATGGCACCGTTATCCGGTGTGGGGGTTTCACGCTACAGTTTTATTCAAGAAAAAATTGCTCATTTAATTTACGAATATGGCTACCAGTTATATGGTTTTCAGGGATTACGGTCGTACAAAGAGAAGTATGTAACCGAGTGGGAACCGAAGTACATTGCGTACCGAAAACGTAATTCACTAATTTTCACCATTTTACAATTGCTACAAGTCGTTAATACCCGGGTGCACAAGTCTGAGCGGCACCGGCCAGTATGGTTGTTGAAACGATTGAAATAACTGAATCATGCACGTTGTTGATAAGACGCGCATTTTAGAATCAAGCTAGCCACTGTCTCAAAATTTTTTGGACAATAAAAAACATCAAGAACAGATATCCTGTATCATTGAAGTTCCTACACAAACAATGGAAGAGGATGTTGTCTTGATGCAGAAACAGGATAGCACACACCGCCAAAAAGGTCAGCACTTAACATCACTCGAGCGCGGAAAAGTGGCCGGATTCCGCCAAGCTGGGAAGTCCAATCGTTGGATTGCTGCTGAAATTGGCGTCTGCCCACAGACCATTAATAATGAAATCAAGCGAGGTACAGTAGATCAGGTCAAGAAGAGTAATGGCAAGCGCGTCTACCATCGACAATACCTACCAGAGGCTGCTCAGGCACGTTACGAGACTGCACGCTTGAGCTGCCATCGTCCTGACAAGTTCGCCAGTGTACAGGTCTTCTTAGCCTGGTACGTACAGCGAGCTAAGCAGGACAAATGGTCGCCGGATGCTTCAATCGGCTATGCCAAGCGACACAAGCTGTTTACTCCTGAAGAGCTTGTTTGTGCCTCGACTTTGTACCAGTACATTGACGACCAACGCCTAGAGATTCGAAATATCGACCTGTTGGAGAAGACTAAGCGGAAGACCTCTCACCAGCACCACACCAAGGCTAAGCGCCTGGCTGGCCGCAGTATCGAGGAACGGCCTAAGGTCGTTGAACGACGCAGGCAGTTCGGTCACTGGGAGATGGATACCATTGTCGGTAAACGCAATGGCAAGGAGAGCGTCATCTTGACTCTGATTGAGCGCAAGACCCGTTGCCAACTTCTCCGCTTGATCGAAGGACGAGATGCAGACTCTGTGAGCTATGCATTGCGTGGAATCAAGCGCGAATGGGGAGCTTGCATCAAGACCATCACAGCAGACAACGGACCCGAGTTCACCGCCTTAAATACTGCTTTTGCTGGGACGGAAACTGAGATCTTCTACGCCCATCCTTACACGTCCTGCGACCGTGGCACCAACGAGGCACATAACCGGATGATCCGCCAGGACTTCCCTAAGGGCATGTCCCTAGATGACATTAGCCCTAGTCAAGTGCAGGCCACGCAAGACCGCTTGAATCAGTTGCCTCGCAAACAACAGGGCTACTGCACACTCCAGCAAAACTTTGAGGCCGAAGCTCGGCGCGTTCGCCGCATGGCCCAGTAGTCTCTCTAGCGCCACAACTTCTATTTGATAACGGCCTGTTCTGGGATTGTCCTCAACGACTGGCTAACTTGTTCTTGCAATTTACGATTTTATTTTCAAGATTGTATTTGAAAATAAAATGTTACCTTTTACCCTAGAAAGGTAACGACAAAAGAAAAATTCCCAATGCATTTAGCAAAGGGAATTTTTTGTAGTTAATTCGTGGTTTTTTTGATAATCATTTGAAAGTGAATTATCGAATTGTGGCCCCTAATACGTTTTTAAAATGATTCATCGCCCATTCAGCACCAGCTGGTGAGAACGTGGCCACGGCTGCTTGTGGAATCACAATGTGGTAATCCAGGTTGTAGGCACTGATTGCGGTGTGGAGGACACAAATATCAGTGCAGACACCAGCAATCCAGACTTCATCAATCCGCCGTTCCCGCAGGTAGTTATCCAAATTGGTGTTTTGGAAGGAGGAGTAACGGTTCTTATTGAATTTGTAGACATGGGAATCGTCATGATGTCGATCAAACCAGCTGCCGACTTGGCCGTATAGTTTCTGACCGGTCGTCCCAATAATATTATGGGCCGGATATAGTTTGGTTTCTGGATTGAATGGGTCATTAAGCCGGTGACCATCAGTGGGAAAGATCACATAATCATGCTGGCTTAAGAATTGATCGGCTAACCGCATAATTTCTGGGGCCAACGTCTGCGCTGGCTTGCCAACCGTTAGTGATCCCTTATCAGCCACAAAGTCGTTTGTATAGTCAATAATTAAGAGCGCTTTAGCCATCTTAATGTTCCTCCGTAAATTGAGCTTTAGTAATTAACTGTTCTTGCAATTCAGCCAATGTAGCTGTTAAGTAAACTGGGTACCGATCGGGGTTAACTAACCGTTTTGTGGCTTCTGGTAATTCTGCTACTTGATCCATTGAGAATTGCTGAATCTTAAAGAGATCATTTTCGATTGGGGAAGCATTGGAACCCAGATATTCTTGCATCAATGGCTTAGCATTAAAGTTAGTCAGAACTTGGCTGGCGTGCGTGGCTGCCGAAGTAGCATTAACCACTTTCAATGGAGCCGTGATGTGCTCATCAGCCAGGGCAATCACATCGGCGATCGCTTGATGAAGGTTATCTTGCCGGTAAATCCGGTAAACTTGCTTATTACCAGGCAGGGTGATCTTTTCTCTGCTATCACTAACCTTAATTTTTGGGATCCATTGGTCATTAATCTTTTCTTCGGCGAGCTTATAAACGCCACTTAATACCGGACTGGAGGAACTGGTAATTAAACGTTCCCCAATCCCAAAGTTATCAATTGGAGCTCCTTCATCCAACAACGACTTAACTACATGCGCATCAAGGGCATTTGAAGCTGTAATCTTTGCCTTGGGGAAGCCAGCATCATCGAGCATCTTCCGGGCTTTGATGGCTAATTGCGAAATGTCACCGGAATCTATCCGGATCCCGACTGGTTGGTGCCCTTGAGCGCTAACTTGCTTGAAGACCCGAATCGCGTTCGGCACTCCTGACTTCAAGACATCATAAGTATCAACGAGCAAGGAAACTTTGTCAGGATAAACCTTGGCCCAAGCTTGAAAGGCACTTAATTCATCAGAGAAGCTTTCGACCCAGGCATGTGCCATTGTGCCGGCCGCGGGAATATTAAATTTACTGGCTGCTTGTAAGTTCGACGTGCTGGTACAACCGCCGATCACCGCGGCTCGCGCCCCATACGTGGCGGCATCAGGGCCTTGCGCCCGCCGCGCGCCAAATTCCATAATTGGTCGGCCTTGAGCGGCATGGTTGATTTGCCAAGACTTCGTCGCAATTAATGATTGATGGTTAATGATGTTTAGAATAAAGGTTTCTAACAGCTGGGCTTCAATCAACGGTCCACTAATTGAAATAATTGGTTCCCGTGGGAAAACAGGGGTTCCTTCTGGTAAAGCCTTAATCGAGCAGTGATTTTTAATCTTGCTCAGGTAATCCAAAAACTCGGGAGTAAATTCATTCAGGGAGGTCAGGTATTCAATATTCTCCTTAGTGAAATGCCAATTTTGAACTTGTTCTAACACTTGCTGGAGACCAGCGACAATGACAAAACTACCGTTGTCGGGAACCCGGCGGTAAAAGACGTCGAAGCGAGCTTGTCGATCATGGGGTAGGGTAGCGTAGTACCCATTGGCCATGGAAAATTCATATAAGTCGGTTAATAGTTGTAGATTCATCTTAAATACTTCCTTTTAAGTAAAAATTACTTTAATTTGGCTAAAAATAAAAGTATGGTTAACTTTTATTTACGTCTAGTATAAATACTTTGCAGCAAAATGCAAATGATGCCCTTTAGTTAAGTTGGTAGAGCTTTGGTGGCCGCCCAGAATGGTTCAAAGTGGCGGCCCCGACTTCTTTGAAGAGGTGGTTGTGAGTTTTCTTAAAGTTGGAATTATCAATCTTGTCAATTGTCGTACCTAAGAAAGCCGCAAAGACTTCGCGCGCTTGGCGCAGGGTAAAGGTATTACCTAAGATCCGAAGAATTTGGGGTTGATAGTCCAGCTTGTTTTTAATCCGATTAATGGCGGTGGTAATGATTTGAATATGATCAAAGACCAGGTGACCGGCGGGACTTAGGATAATCTCCTGTTGGTCATGGGTGATCACATAGTTGCCCTGATCTTTATCAAGCACGAACCATTGGGCATCTGTGGCCCCATACCCTGGATGCAATTTTGGGGTTGATGGTAAATAGGTCATATAGGCGAGTGCCAGTGCCCGAGTTCCCGTAACCCGCTTGGAATCTGTAAAGGTGGCCAGTTGTTCGGTTGAATTCATCGGAACTTGCAGGCCAATTTTATCGTCAATTAGACGAATGCAGGCCGCGTCGGCACTCTCTTTACTCCGCAAGAGGGTTTCGGGGAGGGCCCAATGTCCCTTTAGAGGTTCATCTGCCCGCTTAATCAATAGTAATTGTGGTCGGTGTAATTCAGTATTAAAACTCCAAATGACGTTGGTGATGGTCACCAATGGCCGGGCAATAATTTCACTATCCAATTGACGCTCCTCCCTTCATAATTGTTAACTCAACTCTATTTTAGCATTTCTCGGCCACTAGTAATTGCCCAGTTGCTTTAAATCATGTTTGACGAGGATTGCTAAATTTTGAATGGTGATCGACGTCGGCTGGGCTAACCATAAGCAAAAAGTATTCCAGAAAATACCGACGGCAATGCGGGTCATATATTCAACTTTGGTATCGTTAGTGACATCGACGTGTCAAGCAACACTGGGGTGGCGGAGTGCTCCTATGTCAATAAATGGCACATCTTTTTCTAAACACTCGTTCTAATTCTGTCGGAATTAAACCAACTGATGTAATTTGAGGTTCGGATTACCAAGTCCTCAAAATTGGAAAAAGTTGTTTGAAAGGCAAACTCTCTCTTCAACAATGAGTGAAAAGCTTCAATTGGCCCATTATCATAAGGATAACCTTATTTTGAGTATGAGTGGCTAATCTGATGCCGTTCAAGTAAAGTTTCAACTTCGTTGCTGGTGTACTGTGAACCCATGTCAGAGTGAAAATATTGTGGCTTTTGATGACATTCAAGCGCCTGATTAATCGTTTCTACAACTAACGTCGCCTCCATCTGACGACCAATCTTGAAAGCAAGAACTTGATGAACCTTTGGTTCGTAAATAGAACTGAGATAAACCCAGGTTCCTGGACGTAATTCCAAATAAGTAATGTCAGCACGCCATATCCTTGCATTGGGCTGGTGCTTGATTAAATTGGGGCGTTGTGAATGATCCACATGAGTGCCAGGTTTTTTAAATCGCCGATTCATTAAAGAGTGAATCTCCATTTCCCTCATTAATCGTAAAATTCGTTTTGACCCAACACAGATGCCTGACTTGCGAAGCACCATCGTTATTCGTGGATAACCATAGGCACGATAATTATTTTCCCAAATCAATTTAATTTTTTCTTTGAGCTGATTATCAACACGTTCGTGTTGACTAGGTTGATATCTTTTCCAATGGTAATAGGTGCTGCGCGGTAATTTCAGTGCCGAAAGAATAATTGATAAGCGGTGTCGCAATAACTGATCTTCTATGAAGACAAGGCAATTAATTCGTCCTAATGCTTTCCCAGTAACACCGCCGCAGCTTTTAAAATTTCAAGTTCCTCCTTTAATCGCTGATTTTCCTTTTGAAGTTGTTTGAATTCTTTGGACGTTACTTCAGTACCGTCTTCTAGCTCAACTGATTTAGCGCCTTTAACCCAGTTATGAATTGCGGCTGGAGAAACACCGTATTCCTCGGAAAGCGAGCGAATAGATCTTTTCTCTTCACGATGCATCTTCACAATGCTGGCTTTAAAATCATCTTGATATCGTTTCATTGGAATGCTCCTATCTTGTTTTATTAATTATGGCACAACTGTTCAGAAATTTATGTACCAAATACTAGGATAGGAGCAACTTTTTCTTGGTCATAAAAACACAATCCTTCCTATTATGGAATTATACTAAATCGTGTCCATGATTTCATACTACCTTCAACTAAACGCATTTCGATGAATAAAAATGGTCTGATCTCAGTAAAGTACTGAGATCAGACCATTAATTAAAACTAAATATAATTTTTCTAACTTAGTTGTTGCACTTAAACTACTGCATACTCATTTTTCAGTCTTACTTAATCTGCCTCGATGATAAATTTTCTTTTGGATTAAGTATTGATCCTGATCTTGAGTAATAAATAACGGAGAACTTTCTTCTATGACATTGCTAAACTCCAAACCATACCATGAAATAGGTGAGGCCGTAATTTTCTGCAAATAGATGCGCCCGCCAATCAATCTTCTATCTAACGAGCTTAACTTATCATTGACAATTAAATCTGCTGGTTGTTCCTTTATAATAACAAACTTAAAGTCGCCGACTTTCCGTTGTCGCTCTGTTGAATACGTGGGTATTTGTGGTTCTAAAATACCTTGTTCCACTAGATGATTTACAACTTGATGTAAATAGACACTAACGGATTGAGATTTCCTAAACCCTAAGTAAAATTGAACGTTAACAACATTATGCGTCTCAAGTAAATCAACTGTATAATTACTTTCATAAGGTGCATTGGTTTCATTGACTGTAACAAACCAATAAACTTTAGCTCTTTTAGGTTGTCTGTCGAGAATAGAATACATGGTACTACGCTTAATTTGGTAATCACCCTTAATTTTAGTCATATACACTAAGTTAGTCGTGAACAAAGGTACTGTATTGTCTGCGCTTAATTTAGAGAGTTGATCACGATAGTCAAGAAGTGAAACATACTCGCTTTCTTTCTCATAATGGTCTCTTCGTTTATTTCCAAAGTACCAAAGCCACATAATATAAAGAATGCCCAACATGATTGTTAACGTAACATAACCGCCATGAATAAACTTAACCAAACTTGAAATTAGAAAGATTAACTCAATAAAACCAAAAAACAAGGCAATTATAAGTGCTGTTCCCTTAGCCAGGTGTTTCTTTAAGAATTCATGCAAAAGCACAGTAGTCATAAGCATGGTAATAGTGATCGCTAAACCATACGCGGCCTCCATTTTTTGTGAACTACCAAAGAACCAGACTACACTAATTGTTATTATACATAGCATCCAGTTAACAGTTGCAATATAAATTTGATTTTTTATATTACTTGGATGTCTAATAACCATTCTAGGTAAAAATTTTAAGCCAATTGCTTCATCGACTAAAGTGTAAGAACCCGTAATCAACGCTTGAGAGGCAATAATTGCAGCGAGTGTGGCTAGCAAAATGCCAACTAGGCGCCAAGTTCCGGGGAGCATTTCATAAAAGGGATTTAAGTTCGATAAGTTCCTGTAAGCAGTATCACCTGCATGTCTAATTATCCAAGCACCCTGACCTAAGTAATTTAAAAATAGGGTACTATATACTAGTGGCCATGTTACATAAATATTCTGCTTGCCAACGTGACCCATATCGGAATATAAAGCCTCTGCTCCTGTGGTTGCCAAAAAGATACTTCCAAGTATAAAGATTCCCACTTTGTTAACTGGACTGAATAGTACCCTAATTGCATAATAAGGAGAAATAGCCTTCAATATCATTGGATAATTGATTAGATTAACGATTCCAAAGACAGCCAAAAAGCCAAACCATAAAATCATCACTGGTCCAAAGGATTTCCCAATCACACCTGTTCCAAAACGTTGAATCATAAATAATACGAGTAGAACAACTGTTGTGATAATCAAGACGTTATGTTGAGAATTACTAAACACCACAGGGCCAAGGTGTTGTTTTTTTAATCCCTCAATGGCTGAAGTCACAGTTACTGCAGGAGTTAATGTTCCATCGGCCAAAATGGCCGCCCCACCAATCAAGGCTGGCCAAATTAACCATTTTGAATTTTTTCGAACCAATGCATATAAAGCAAAAATTCCGCCCTCACGCTTATTATCGGCTTGCATTGCAATGACAACATACTTCAACGTTGTAATGATCATTAATGTCCAAAAAATCAACGAGATCGATCCAATCACGTAATTGGGAGAAATATTTCCCATTTTACCGGCGTCACCAATCAATGCATTCATAACATACAATGGTGAAGTGCCAATATCACCGTACACAATTCCTAAAGTAACAAGTGCCCCCGCAAAAGAAACACGTTCTAGTTGCTTATTCATATTTGCTTGCCTCCAACGCTAATTATTGAAATATAGCACTGCAAAATAGTAAGCCTAAACACGAAGAAAAGCAACTATGCCAGCAGTGGCTTAGTTACTTTTTATCTAATAAAAGATCGTCCGCAACCGGCCAAAGTAAAGTGCTCCATAATTGTTAGACAAGAAATCTAACAGTTATGGAGCACTTTAGTCAGGGTGTCATTCTTGTATGACATCTCGTCGATGGTTTAATAAACACGGAATCAGATTCCAAGAAAAAAACTTTAGTAAACACCCTCCAAAACTATAAGTAAAGAAAATAGGGTCCCTATTTTCTTTTAATACCGTATTTCACACGGTATCGAATAAAGGTCGTCCGTTTAATACCTGTATTTCGGGACACATCAATGTCACTCATGCCAGCTCGATAAAGCTTAAAAGCATGTTGCAAACGGGGATCATCTTTGGCATATTGGGGTTTGCGCCCATGATATTTACCCTGCTGCTTAGCTAAGGCAATCCCTTGTTGCTGACGCTCAATGATCCGCTTACGTTCACTTTCAGCTTGGTATTTATAAAGTTCAATAATGAGGTTGGTCATGAGTTGACGTAAATTGGGGTCAGCAATCCCTGTCATGGACGGTAAATTCAACACATCTAGGGTGGCACCCTTATTTTGAATGGAGTTCATGATCTTAGTCAAATCATGGTTGTTTCTGCCTAAGCGATCTAATTCAGTGACCATTACAATATCACCCTCACGAATATAGGCCAGCATTTTTTGCAGTTCTGGCCGATTAGTGTTAGCCCCACTTAATTTATCCGTAAATAATTTATCAACGTCTTTTAAAGCCGCTAACTGTCGATCTAAATGTTGCTCCTTGGAACTCACACGCGCATAACCGATTTTAGCCATTTCCAGTTCTCCTTTTGGACAGTTCTAATGAACACTTGTAATTCCTAGTATAGCACAGAATCAAAAACGGCCAATAGGGTATACCCTATTGGCCGTTTTTGATCCATTATCAATGGCTTTTTAAATTAGGGCCTAGTACTTTTGGAATGGAAATACTTTCCAACACCAAAAATTCTAGACCCTCAAAAACTTGAACATGATTGTTCCGAGCTGTATTGAAGATCGTTTCGGGTAGCGATTTATCGGTAACAATGTAGTTAATCGCGCTCATTGGTGCACTCATGTATAGTTGATGCTTACCGATTTTAGTGTGATCCACCAACAGCACAACCGCATCGGCATGAGCGGAAAAAGCTCGCTTGATATTAGCCTCTAAATCATTGGCATCCCTAGATTGCATAATTAAAGTTACCACCCAGTAAATGTGAAAAAAGACTATGGCAATAGTCAGGTGCTCATGTGTGATTACACGCAGGCAAAGGAGATTAAAGTCGTGCTTAGCGAGATTGCTGATCAGGTTGCTGGCAGACTTCGTCACCATCAAGCACAAGGTGAAGTGGTTAGCGTTGGGATTGATTATGCTGATGCAGAAGAAGCGGGCACCTCCGGTTTCGGTGTGCAAATGAAGATTGATCCCACAAACCACACTGACAATTTGAGCCCAAAAAAACGTCCGCACGTCCAACCGTACAATTCTTGTCCGGACCATTGACATTCTTGCCGAACGATTTGGCAGGTCATGCATGAATTAGGCATTCAATCGACTATGTATCGAAAACGTCCTAAAAAGCCTACAACCAATACTGACACGTCGCAGAAGCCTAATTTAATGAGACATCTAGCTGATTTATCTGGGGTCGTTACCATTGACATCACCTATATTCACCTGATCAATCAAAACTGGGTTTATCTCGCAACTTTGTTTGTCGTTCCTCGGTCACATCAAAACAAAATAAAACACTGGTAAAAGACCTGATGATGCGTGAATTTAAGAAATAACCAAGTGCCTTCGTCAGACCGTAACTTCTTTTGTCCGGCCTATTGACATTCTTGCCGACGTAGAGCCAAATAAAGACCCTGAAGAATAATAATATTCTTCAGGGTCCTCTTTAAATAATCTATATTCGCTACAGATATATTTATTTAATGGGGTAAATTCTATAATTAATCCGAACAAAAATTAAAAAAAGCCCAAAGCAATCTCTTACAATGGTAGTAGCTAATTCCAACCAACTATAAGGAGCGATTACTTTGGGTATCTCTACTTTATCAAGTTTTCAACGTGGCGCGCTAGCACAACTAGTCAGTGAAGGTCATCATACTTACCAAGATATGGCTGACGCTTTAGGCGTTGCCAAATCTACCATTCACTATGAATTGAACCGGGTTAAACCTTATGACCCTGAATTGGCCCAACAAGATGCTGATCGCAAAAGACGGGCTTGCGGTCGCCATTCGATTCTAACATCATCATTAGTGACTTTAATTACCAATCACTTGCGATTAACCTGGTCACCAGAAGCGGTCGCGACTGCTTTTAACTTGGGTACCGCTTCAATTTATAATTGGCTTAATCGTGGCTGGTTACCTTTCGAATTAGCTGATCTACCTAATCGAAATATCCGACAGTGTCGAGTTAATGAACACCGTGGCACATTTACAAGTGGGACTTCGATTGAACAACGACCAACAATTGTTAATCAGCGGTTAGCTTTTGGTCATTGGGAAGTAGATACAGTGCTTTCTGGCCGGAAAGCGTCACGAGCATGCCTGGTCACTTTTGTAGAACGTAAGACGCGACTTCTATGGGCCATAAAAGCCCCTAACCGAACTGCCAAGGCCTTAAATAGCGCCTTTGAAAAGTTTATGAGAACCTTTGGTTCCCAAGTGAAATCTATAACTGTTGATCATGGTAAAGAGTTTGCCGATTATCAATCCATAGAACAAGGCTATCAAATTAAAGTTTATTTTTGCCATCCATATTCACCATGGGAACGGGGTTCCAATGAATATTTCAATCGACGGTTACGTTGGTTCTTCCCGAAAAAGACTAACTTTGGCCAGGTAACGACAGATGAAATCCTGGCAGCGCTTGAACTTATTAACCAACGGCCATTAAAAATCCATCATCAACAAACTGCCATTGAAAGTTTCCGGGCTTGTTCGGATTAAACTTGTAATTTTCCATGGTTAATCATTACGACGTTTCTTGATACCAAGAAAACCGTATAAACTTCCAAACATTGCCAACAAAATACCAATAAATGACATTGTTTGACTTTGACTATTGTTTTCACCAGTTTGAGGTAATTCTGGTGAATTAACAGCACCGTTGTTAACTTTAGATCCTATATTAGTCGACGTATTGATTACTCCATTGTTAGTAGCGTTACTTGGCTTTTTCGGAGTTGACGGCTTATTTGGTACGTCTGGTTTCTCCGGCGTCGATGGCTTGTTCGGTACATTCGGTTTCTCTGGCGTCGATGGCTTATTTGGTTCCGTTGGCGCAGTCTTCTTAATTAAGTGAACGTAGAATTGTTGCACAGTGCCATCCTGGCTATAGACAACCCCATCAGTTGGGTAGTTATCACTGACAAATGTGTAGCCATTGCCTAAATAGCCATCAATCGTTGGCTTTGTTCGATATGAGTCCATCGTATTGAAATTACCGCTCAGATCTTTGGTTTCTAGCGTTTGACCATTTGCATCGTCAATGTATGTGACCTTAGCTGTCTCTTTATTTATCGCATACGTTACAGTTGTCACTACATTAGCACTAGTTTCCGTCAGACCTGTGACTTCGTCGACTGACTGATGATCGGGCGTATAACCGGTGATTACAGGCGAAATTTTTTTATTAAACGTCGTATCCCCGTTGGTTGCAGTCCATGCTTGATACAAACTGTCGCCTGTAACCTCATCAATGGTCCCTGTCCGCGTAAACGTCACTTGATCGGTTTTGTCATCCGCCGCCTTTGTGCCGTCGGTATAAACATAGTGAACGGTTTGCGTAACAACCTTGTTTAAAGAATCTTTTTCAAAACCGTTCGGCCACTTTGGACCATTTGGCACTGTAGGATCAAACGGCTGCCCCGTTTTACCTGGCGTCGTAACCGTTGCCGTAGCAATTTTGTGCTTTAAATGAACAAGAAATTGCTGCTTTGTAGTGCCGTCTCCATATTTAAATCCTTTTGTAAAATCATTGCTAACCACTTCATAACCAAGATTTGCATATGCGTTCAAAATGTTGGTTTGATCATAGTTTGAAATCGAAGAGGTCCGCCCACCTTTGAGATTTGTATAGTGAAGCATTTTATGAGTGGTGTCATCAAGATAGACGATTGTGGCCTGCTGTGGATCAGGATAAAGGTGGTAATAAGTATCAACAGCAGGGTTACCGGGTGTTTCAAACGGTGCAATTGCATATCCCTTAGAAGGGTCGCCAGCATACCAGAGATGTAGCTGATGAAAACCTTTTGTTCCAAATTCAGACCCACGGGCCGCATCATCAGTAACGTAATAAACGTATCCTGTCCAGCCAGTAGCTGTTGGGTAATGAATGTAATGTTCATCAGTGTAAGGCAGGATTGCCGTTGCATCGTTAGGATCATTCAAATACATAAAAGTTGGCTGCCCTGTCCATGGGTTGGTCTGAGTGGGATCACTAGTCGGTTCGGTGTAGAGGTCGTGATCCGATTGCAAAGTGGCAGAGGCTGTAATGTCAGTGGCAGGCGTGGTATCAGTATCGGATAACAGATCTAGGCTAGTGGCTCTACCTACGCTCAAATTTTTTGCTGCAGCCATCAACTCAGTTTGCTCAGTAGATGTTGATGAAGTTACCGCTTGTACCTCACTCGTAGTGTCTGAATGATTGTCTGCCTCAGCATTGGAACTCGCTGTCGAAGCAACACTCACAGAATCGGAGTGAGATGATGCAGCAGCACTATTATCTATTTTTTGTTGACCAGAGCTTGCAGACGAACTAGAAACTTCAGTGCTAGTTGGCGTTGATGCGTTCGTTTTCACTGCAGACGTTTGTGATTCAGAGTTGCCTGTATCAGCTGACTTATCACGCGACCAGTTCGTTTGTATTCCATTTTTATCAGTATCTGTTAAGTTTGATAGGGTTTTACCGTCAAGATTCTTTTGAGAAGTTGCATTATCGGCCATTGGCTGAACAGCACGCTTCGTATCACTGGCACCTACAGTAGCTGCTGATTGATCAGCACGCTTCGTATCATTGGCACCTACAGTAGCTGCTGGTTGAGCAGCACTCTTCTTATCACTGGCACTGCTTGCTACAGTAGCTGCTGATTGAGCAGCGCTCTTCGTATCACTAGTGCTTTTTACAGTGGCGGCAGTTAAGTTCCCTGAGGTGGTATCAGCATGAACTGCTACCGTTGATACCCCACCGAAGACAAAAAAAGACATTGTAGCAATTGCGGCAAAAACGAATTTTTTGCCATCTTTATACATTTTATAATGTAATTTCTTTTCTCCCATTATAAATTCCTTCCCGCTCAATTATATTGAGCTAACCTATTTTTAATTTCTTCCTTTATAAACTCCTGTAAACTCCTTCCCCTCAATTATATTGAGCTAACCTATTTTTAATTATATACTCGTAGAATAAGAATGACATGCCTAATTCTGCAAAATAAAGCACTTTTTTGTAAATAGTCAGGGAGATATCATGAATCAGTCAACTTTTCAGCTACTTGGTAATGTTGCTTCAGCAGATTTCTACCTTTGTGAAGGCAGTGATATTACTTTAATATCTGATAATAATGCCTATAATATGAAAGCTTTAGCCCAAGAAGCGCTTAAACTGCGTGTTCCTAATTCTTTGACCGTTATTGATTTAAACAACTTCTACGTTGGTATGATCCCTATTGATCATAATCAGATATTGACCATGATTCCTCATATTAACACCACCAATATCCCATTCAATTATCAGGAAATCACTAATTTTATCGGGTCTAGAATTTTTGGTGTTGGAAAGTATTTCCATTCCAAAAGTACTAGGCCCTAATTTAAAAAGCCATTGATAATGGATCAAAAACGGCCACTAGGGTATACCCTAATGGCCGTTTGATATGAACTTATTTTGTTTTATATTTATCTTGAACAGCAAGAATTTTTGTTAAATATTCCATATCTAAATCTTTTCCCAAGGAGTCTTGATAATCTGTTTCAACGACAAATTCCTTCACTGTGCCACTCATGGTCTGATATATGAAATAAATATAAACGGGCTTTTTATTA
The DNA here is from genome assembly GCF_964065165.1 of Levilactobacillus yonginensis. Classification (NCBI taxonomy): domain Bacteria; kingdom Bacillati; phylum Bacillota; class Bacilli; order Lactobacillales; family Lactobacillaceae; genus Levilactobacillus; species Levilactobacillus yonginensis. The sequence continues at coordinate 40,825 of NZ_OZ061551.1, forward strand.
ACGAAGCGCTTTAATGCTTTATAATTAGACGTAAGACGATTCTTAACTGCGTCTAAAAAGCGTCCTTTAGGAATAACAATAGTTCTCATTTCGTGACTTTTGATGGGAATAAAACCAGTCGCCGAAATTTCATCGCCATTTTGAATATTCACCATTTGAAGGTAAGGATATAAGTCCTTATCTTCATATTGCTTTTTATAGTTCTTAGACTTTATCTTATCTATAAACAATAAAAATAAGCGATATGTCCAAGACCTTGTCGTATGCGTAGTCTTACTATTGCTGTCTTTGCACAATCTAAGTTTTACTCGAATGATGTATGGCAACAACTTTCGATATAGATAGAATTTCTTGTCTGTAACCATTATTCCTAGCAGTTCAGACGCTTCAGTGCCTAAACTGTCATTATATATGGAAATAGCTGTTTCAAAATTGTTGTTTCCTGAGGAGTATTCAAAAGATTGTCTCAGCTTCCTGTGACGATTTCTTAAAAATGTTATTACTGCTAATCCGAATGCTAACCAACCTACCGATATGTTAATGCTAATCCATTGGATGATATTTAAAATTAGTTCCCATGATTGACCTATAAATAATTGTATAACTTTCAACATTATAAAATCTTCTTTCTTATTTGTTTGCATTTGTATTATTATTTTTATAATTATCAAGCGTCTTACTGTTCTACGTCACCAAGTTTTAAAGCCTTCTTTCAAATTTTGTCCGTGTCCTACTAGTAATATAAGGATTAACCTGAAAGTTAATCCGTTTAAATTGGTTCTCACTAGTAATATAGCGATCAGGCAAATTTGTTTTAAAACTTGGATAGTGATATAGATTCCCTGTATAATGGTATTTTGTAGAGAAGTTAAGGCGGTGGCTATTTCCGATCGGAGGGTTGACCAAAACAACCGTCATTGGCCAGATATCACCACCTTGATTCATGGTTACAATGCCAATGATATTGTGGTTGATGCTGATCGGTTTATCCCACTACCAGAAATTCGAAATGTTTCAACATAAAAGGACGGAACGGTTACTTAATAATTAACCTTCCGTTTTTTTGATGCTTGTCTATTTGGCTTTATTTGTATCCTAGCTATATTAAATTATGAAGCCTAAACGCTAATCTGTTCGCGTATAATAAACTAGTGAGTAATTTAAAGGTGGGGGAAGGAATGTTTTTATGTTGGAACTGTCGTTTGAAAAAGAAGTTGTTAAAACCTTAACGACTGGAAGCAATCAATGGGTGGAACGCAAAGACCTGTATGGTGCGACGCCGGATCAATTATGGGCTAATTTTCGTGATAAATTAAATAACAATAACTATGCTAAATTGCAGGGACACCCTTTAACTGATACCGAATTTAATCAGGTTAAACGGGCGATTGAGGTCCGGACACCTTACGAAGCAGCTAAGTTACTAGCCGCCGAAAATGGCATTGGCAAAGTTGAAGTTGAACGTGATGATGCTAAGCTGGGCACGGTTACGCTCGAGTTGTTTTGGAAAGCGGACGTTGCTGGCGGTAAATCTAGTTATGAAGTGGTACGGCAAGCAGTGCGACCACGGTTAGCTGGTACTCAAGATGTCGATCCTGATCGCCGTTTTGACGTAACCCTATTGATTAATGGGTTACCCTTAATTCAATTGGAACTAAAAAAAGCCACGGTCGAACTTAACCAGGCTTTTAATCAAATTGAAAAATACGCACAGGAAGGTAAATATACGGGAATTTACTCGCTGTTGCAAATGTTTGTGATTATGACGCCGGATAGTACGGCGTATTTTGCGAATGCCGAACCGGATCATTTCAATAAAGCTTTTTTGTTTAATTGGCGAACGCGGGATAATCACCCCGTGGAAAACGGCTTAGCGTTTACGCGCCAAGTCCTTAATATTCCCATGGCCCACAAAATGGTCAGTGAATATACGGTCATCGACCAAGAACGTCAGAGCTTAATTCTCTTACGGCCTTATCAGATTTATGCGATTGAAGCCGTGATGCACCGGATTCATGACCATCAAGATGGCTTTGTTTGGCATACCACGGGTTCTGGTAAAACACTCACCTCATATAAAACCGCTAAATTAGCTGCGCAAGATCCCGGTGTCGATAAGGTCATCTTCTTAGTTGACCGGCGGGATTTAGACGAACAGACAACCAGCAACTTTAGTGCCTATGCTGCCAATGACGATATTGCCATTAACGAAGCCCAAAATACCGGTGATTTAATGCGTAAGTTGCAACAAAATGACGGTAAGGTCTTGGTCACCTCGATTCAAAAACTTCATCGGGCGGTCAAAAAAACGCAAGCCCAGCTGGCAACCGGTAAGCAATCCCGCTTTAGTAAGACTTTAAAGCAACGGGTGATCTTCTTTGTTGATGAAGCCCACCGGTCGCAATTTGGTAAGATGCAAAAGGAAATTCGGGCAGCGTTTGTCAATAGTAATTGGTATGGT